>JAFXGB010000258.1 GCA_017520235.1 Muribaculaceae bacterium
CACATACTCGCCGACTCCCTTGCCGGCGCTCTTAATCATCTTCTTTGTTCCTTCTTTCATTGTTTTCTCCATTTAATTGGTTAATACTGTTTTCAAATATGTAGAAATCGCTATATTTCTCGTTTACTCTCATGTGGAATTGCATCTGTGGAGATTGCACCTTTGATAAGTCGATATTTGCCAAAATCCATTTTTTTACTTGGCAGTAAATCTCATCTTCTGAGCAATCATTTTCGGCAACAAAGATTCCTCCAAGTACGATTTTAGCGTAATCTTCAGTCATCCAGGATTTGTATTCCTGATTCTCTACAATCACATCAACACGATACCGTTTCATTCCTCCTCATAGTTTTGCATCTCTGCCTCTCCCTCTATCAGGGCTGTCTCATACTCCGCATAACTCCAGTCGTTAAGCAGTCCGAAAAACTCTTCGCGCTCCTCTCTGTTCCAGTGCTGCGACTCTTCGCTAATCTCTCTCTTGATGCGATCAAGCATCTCTCTCATTTCTTTTCTCATATTATTCTATTTTTATGGTTAATACTCTATTGTGCCCGGGGCGGGACTCGAACCCGCCAACACCCATCGTCTCCTCTCAGGCTTTTTATGGGTGCTCACAGCCTTTGCGCCCGGACATGTGCCTGTGCCTTGGAAAAACTTAGTGGAAAACGGCACAGGCTCCTAACAATTATATGGTATCACGTTTCGCGTCTCCCGACGCAGGCTATCAGCTCTCTGACTGCCCAATACTTTAAAAACAAATGCGTGTTCATCCCAGATTCCAAACCGTACCCTCTTGCGAGAGCGACTGACAGTTCATGGTGCTTATCCTTATGGTCTCCCACCATAGAGACCGCATTTGTTTTTTTAATTCATTCCTGAGGCAAATATATGCGTTACCAATTCGTCGATACTTTTGGCATCTTTAACCTTGTTGTTGAATGCATATATTACGTTGCGCAAACGCTCTTTGGGGATGCGATTAAATTCTTTATGACCGGTAGCGCGACAGGCAATTGACTTGATAAATGACGAGTTACTCTCAATCCCCATGGCGTTGAGCCAACCGCCGATAGCTGCCATCGCTCGCTTACGCATTTTGCTCATTTCACTATCATCAACATGGAGCTTGGTGCTTAGGCGAGCGCACAAATCAACCAAATCATGCGTATCGATATCGCGACTGCTCTCTACTCCATAGCTCTCGACGATTGAGCGCTTCGCCTCGGCATCAATGCCCAATTTGGTGCAAAGCGTGTGAAACTTCTTCAGCAATCCTCGGTGTATCGAGTCCATTGTCCTATTCTCTACCATACTATCTTGATTTTACTTTATCCTCTACTGATATTACCGCCCCCGTCACGAACATTGAAATCACTTCTTCAGATGTCAACACTTCCCATGTCTTCTCTATTTCTTCTATTTCCTGGTCGGCTGCGCCAAGCAGGAAATAGAACATTGTCGTAATCCTTACGGTCAAATTCAAAGACCACTCTCACTTTTTTACTATCATCCATAATTATTCTCCTTTCGTTAATTTTTTATGTTAGTCATTTACCTCATTATTCCAATATTGGTTGGCGCCTTCCTCCCAAATAACATAATCTTCACCGCCTTCCCCAAGTTCCGGTACCGCATATCGAGTAGTAATAAACGCCTTGTAGCCCTCTACGCGCATTTTTATATCTGCATCATAACGCATTTTCATTGCCATACCTCCATCTGGTTGCTTATTTTTCTCATGGCTCACAAAAATAAAGAGCTTCCCGGGGAATGAGTCTTTTAAGGCGATATAATCGCGCCATCGCAACTCATGGAGATACTGCACCGAGTCTATTACCACCACGTCAGGGGATTGTTTCTTGCGCAACCTGGCGCTCAAATCTTGCAAACTCTCTTTGACCAGCATTATTATCTGTGTCCCAACTTCCTCCATCCCCACGCGCTCCCATGCTCGTTGAAATGATAGGGATAACCCTTGTTCAAGGCTATTGTAAGCAACTCGACGAAACTGCGTAAGATATTTGCAGAGTTGCAACACAAAGGTCGTTTTTCCGCTTCCTGAGCCACCAAATACAAACCATGCCCCACGAAGCTCAGGTTTACCCATTGAAGCAAGCCATTTACCGGTAAAGTCGGCAGCTTCAAACTTTGCTGTTACAACATTCTTATTACTCAACGCTCGTCCCATCTCCTATGCTCTATTAGTCTTTTTGCGTTGCCATATCGAGCGTTTTACCCTACGCAAATCGTTATCTGCCTCTTGGGAGATCTCTCTTATGACGCTTCTTTCCTTGATACCGTTAGCTACACACACCGAAGCGATATCCTCGCCATTTATCACATCAAGTTTCACAAACTTGCGCCCTAAACGGCTGTAAATCTCCTCATACCCCTTCTTCTGTAATCTTATGCCACGCTCGATGCGCTTTTCAAGATATGGCGTTGACGCCATCACTATACCACAATGTCCCTCAAGCGAATTGTATAATGAGATAAAGAAGTAGAGTACTTGGTCTGTCAGTTTATCGGCTTCATCAAGGACCACCAATGGGCGGTGTTGTGACTTGAGCGTACCTATAATGCTATCCATCATGTCGCTAACTGTAGAGCCACATCCGGCAACTCCCATACATTGTAACAGCTTCTGCATAAATGTGCGACGATTCCAATATTCCGAGCAACACAAATGATACACATTGAGATGTTGTTCTGCATAACGTTTGATGCTCTCGGTCTTGCCACAGCCGGCATAGCCGGTTACTGCGAGCACAAGACTGTTATCCTTGGCGTTCTCAAGAGTGAAACGTAATTTATCGCTCACCCTGGTCTGGGCCAAATTCCACTCTTGGCTATCGTAACCTATCTGTGAGGCTACCCCTCGCCACATCTCGTCGCTGATTAACTCCCATTTCCCTGAGAGTATAGCGCTGATGGTTGCGCTTGATACGCCATTCAAGCTGTTTGCCGCTTTATTCTGGCTCCCTTTCTGAGTACAATACTCGCGTAAGCGGTCTGCAATGCGCTGTTTCTGCTCTTTAATCATCTTTAAATACTATTTAATTATCGTTCAAAATATATCATAACTTAATCCGGTTGTCTCGCGATCTTCGTTTATGACCTCTGTAGCATCAATATCCTCCACATCACGACCTAAGCGCTTTGCATCTCTTTGGCGCTTGTGACGACCGAGACTGTCGGTTAAAAGTATTCTGTTTAATATCCCGCCATTTATTGGACCTTCAATCTCTGCGTGTTTTTGGATGTCGAGTCTCTCAACTGTGGACTTGATATCGCGTTGGAACTCATATACATAATCCTCAAGTTCTTCATTGAAGCGGAAGACCTTTGCCAATTGTTCGGCATCTCCCTCTTTGCGGTCGGCAAGTGCCATCGGTTGAACATATTTTTCCTCAAGCATAAACTGCAATGTGCCATCTGCGTTAACCGCCAGAATATCGTGCAAGTCATCGGGATCATATTTAACAATCCAGCGCTCATGGCTATGCTTACGGAAATTAATGTCAAAGCAGTCATATTCGCGTTTCTCTCCAAGTATGCGCGGACGCAAACCTGGTCCTTCAATCGCATTTTTATACCCTGTATCAGCCCCGAAATACAACAAATATTGTTGGCGGTCCATCGGCAATCGGCGATCTGCCGGCAATTTGTCTAACAGCTCCATAAATCGCTCTCGCTTGCCACTTCGTTCAAATGCCATCATCTGATGTATCATGGCGCGCAATTCCGACTCGGTGGGGAATTCCTTCCTGAGTTTATTAAGAGCTTCGCTGTTGGGTTGGCGGTCAGGGCGAGAGGTTATGCCATACCCACTCCAATTATTCCACACCTTGCAATAGGTATTGTTTAGATGATTGAAATACGGCTCTATCACTTTGCCCTTGGCGTTCTTCGCTCTGGTAGGGGTTACTTTATCCCCAACAACGGCATACGTCGATTTCATTCCCTTTATATCGTACCGGTCGCTCTGTATCTGGTTGGCACGCAACATTTCCCCGGTCAACTCTTTACCATGGCACATAGCATTTCTTAGAGCTTCCTTTATGAGTTCCGGGCATTCATGGTCGCCGATGGCATAACCTATAGGATAATCACAGCTTGGATCTAAAACGACAACAAGGGTTAACCGGTGATCGTAAGTTGTTACATGATGTCCTTTCTTGTTTACGGTTGTCTTTTGATACAGAAGCTCGACAACCCAGCCATCGAGAGTCCACATCAAGAATGGAGCTGATGGGCGACTACGCTTTACCTGCATTGTGCGTTTTGCTCGGAATTTTGTTTGACCAAGGCGACCTATCGAGGTCTCAAGATCACGCTTTGTGCGCCATGTGCCAACAGTCTTGCTTGATATGGGCTTCCATCCATTAACTTGTGCTACTGCGTTATATGATTTTGCAATCCACTCATCATCAAGGTTATTGTGGAATGAGATTATTGACAACAACATCGCTTGTTGCTCTTTGCCCACAACTTTACCACCATTATCATTACCATGTTTGCCACTGATCATTACTACATAGCCATCTCGTTTGTAATCTTCATATTTCTCCATCAATCGGCGTGAGTTATGTGGTAATGAGTGAGGATACTTATCTGCAAGTCGTGGCAATGATGCTGCACACTTGCGCCAAAAGTCCCCTTTTTTCAAACGCTTGCCGGAGGTGCGTTGCCTGATGGCGGTACTTTCGTCAAATACGCGACCAAATGCATTTAAGATGGAACAATTATTGGAGTACTCCTGGCGCTTTGACAGCTTCAGTGCTGTACCATCTTCAAAACGCCATGCGTCATAGAAGTTCATCGCAGCGCCATCAGGCTCTATCCTGTCCATAAATGGCTTGCTCTCTTTCTGTTCCTGCACATCGGGGTAACGCTTGTATATCTCATTGCGATATTTCAGGGGAAAACTTTCGACTGCAAACAACGCCTCGCGACCATTGCCACCAAGCTGCAACTGCCTAATCCTACCTCGATGGCGCAATACCTTTAAGTTAGAGGCAGTCATTACCCCTTCAACAAGTTCTGAGTGGCTGATGCATAATGTGTTTGCGTACATTTCCATCGTTTGCTATCTTTGTAGTTCATTAATTATCGTTACTCTATGAAGCATTTTGCAACAATTATTTTTTATGAGAATATTTTCCCGGGAGAGGATGCAAAGCGTCTAAAGCGGATCGCAAGAATGATTCGCCGCGAAAATCTCCTTGTAGTAGAAGAGAAATACGAACACATTCCATGCAAATTTGACGACCTTCTAAAAGCTCAGTCAACTTCACTGGTTGAGATTCCCGGAGCGGTCGAGGAACGCTATTTCGTAACTTTTGAAGCGGCAGATCCGAAAAGATTGCATGCGCTTGTCGCATGGCTGCAAGCCTATGCCGTCTATTGCGGCACGTGCAGTCGCCTATTCCGGTGGAGCAGTCAATGATTACTCCGCTGAGCGTAGCGACTTGACCTGGTTGTAAAGTGATTACCTTCATAGTTCCGATGCTATACGTTTTACTCTGTTTTGTATATTCACAAAATCGGGTATCTCACGGCACATGGTCTTCTCAACAGGCTTGCCATCGACATAGACTGTTACCATCCCTTTAAGAACAATCAGCTTAACACGATTGCCAAACGTCTGCACCATTGTGCCGTCAGCCTCATATGAGGTCTCAGGATCTATACGCGCTCCGGCAAGCTCACCTCCGCGCTGGAGCGCCAAATGGCGTATCTTCCTTGCCTGCTCGCTGTTGCTTTCAAAGGTCAAGGCTTTCCATACAGCCTGGCGCGTACAGCCAAACGCCTTGCGCAAGAATGACGATGTGTCAAGATCTACTACTATCTGCTTCTTCATATCTCTGTTGTTTTTTATCGTTCAAAAAAATATTCCGACTCTTTGATGTATTCAATCTCTCCTTCGTTTATAGAGATAATTTCACATTGAATAGCGTGATTCAATTCTTGAGCAGTCGGTTTATACGACAGTTGCGACGATTTGTCGTAACATCTCTCTAATTCTCTGACTTCCTCCTCAAACACTTTGAGAGCTTCGTCAATATCACTTGTTTCAAATTCAGGTTTATTTGTCGAGTGCAACATCATCTCGTTAACCGCACTTCCTGTTTTCACTATATACTTCATATCTTTTTACTATTGTTGTTATTATCCTTTTTTCTTATCTTTACAGCCGTTTACATCGTAAACACGTTGCAAAGATAGTACACATTTTGAAAACTTCAAATAAAAATCAGATATTTTTTCACAAAATGAAAACTTTTTCAAAAAAAGATATAGTTAATAGGCTTAGACAAGTTGTCAATGCAGAAAACAACTCCGACTTGGCTAACAAGTTGGGCGTTCGTAAATCTACGATTTCCAATTGGATAAATCGAGATTCTATAGATTATGATTTAGTGTTTTCATTTTGTGAACATGTGAATCTCGATTGGCTACTTACAGGTAGGGGTGAGATGCTTAAACAGCCAACTCAACCTTATATTACATCAGAAGAGGGTACTGATATGATTGCAAGCGATGCTATTAGCACGATACACTATCCTAAATCATCAGAGAGAATCTATGAGCATGACTCTGTATCTCTTTATGATATAGAAGCAGCTGCTAATCTACACACCATTCTTTTAAATCGTGATGAAAATGTCATCGGGCAGATTGTTATACCTAATATTCCCAAATGCGATGGTGCTATATACGTGCACGGCGATTCTATGTCACCGCTTCTTAAGTCGGGTGATATAATCGCATTTAAAGTTGTTCCTAATGAATTGTCAAGCATATACTATGGGGAGATGTATCTTGTATCCATGGATCTTAACGGTGATGATTATCTTACAGTAAAATACATCAACCGCAGTGAAAAAGGGGATGAGTGGGTTAAACTCGTTAGCCACAACACCTATTATGCGGCTAAGGATGTTCCTGTGTCTGCGATACGTTTTCTTGCTCTTGTCAAGTTTAGCATAAGCATGCACACTATGTCATAAAAGCCTTAAATCATATGTTTTTCATTGTTTTTTACAGGTAATTTTGACTTACCGCACTGATAGACTGTGTTTTACATGTAATTTTACATTATTTATTCCCATTATTTTTGGTAATTAAAGGGGTAGATTTTCCGCAAAATCGCCCTTTTTGAAGCCAAATTTTTCCACTAAAGGGGTATATTCATGCTTGAAAAGTAACCCCAACTGTAACCCCAACTGTAACCCCAACTCGTTTTTTAATGCGAAATGTGCATTTTTTTAAGGGAGTTTCTCGACCGTTTTTGACCCATTTTCGACTACTGTTTGAACACTTCATTATCACTATTTGAACACCCCTTAAACACCTTTAAAACAATTATCAAATACCCGGCCATATCCGCCCAATTAGCCCCATTAGACCAACACCACACTGTAACTAATAAACCGCCTAAAAAGCCGTTAAATCAGCCTGATACGCTTAATGAGACACATAGCATTACACCCCCGGGCAAGCAGCTTAACGAGCACAAAAAAAGCGACCATTTAGCCGCCTTGATTAAACCCATGTAAACCCTATGTAAAGCAAATCACTTGAACACTTAAACACCTGCTCTCCCCATGTAAACGCCATGTAAACCCACGTAAACGTTTTTGCACAATTCGTTTTTTCTCAAAACCCCCTCAAAATTACATATAACACAAACATACTCAACGTCTTACTCTTCAGAAAATCTAACTAACTTTTTGCACATTTCGTCCCCCCGCCCATAAAATAATGCTGATTGATGATGACGGCAATAATCTTCTGACTGAAAGCACTATATATGAAGCACGAAATAAGATTACAGTTATACATGATGAGTCTCGTTATATTATTGATATTCAACAAGGGATTAATCCAACGCCTTTTGTTCAGAGCAGACAAAAGGCAGACGGAGGATATACATTTTATTGGATAATATGTATGGGAGACGTTGTGGATAAGAAATATATCATAGACTATGGCAATGGTACACAAGATGTATTAGAATTTACAGTGAAGTATTATAATGGAATATCATGCTCTGTAAAGATAAATGGAGAAGAACAACAAGATGTTGATTTTCTTTGGGATATAGTCACATTGAAGTTAAATCCTAATAGATAATAATCAGTTTGATAGTTAAATGCAAAATCCGACTCCGAATAATTAACTTTAAATGAATAGATATATGAACGCAAAAAGAATTCTTTATTTAGGCATGCTTTGTTTAATGGCAATCATGACAAGTTGCTCAAATGATGACGAGCCAAAGAACCCTTTGGATATGTCGCCTGTTCCTGTGATATTTCAAATACTAACAGTTGATGAGGCCGGCAATAATTTGCTAACAGGTGAAAATATTGCTTCTGCAAAAGAAAATATCACAATTGAATATAATGGAGATACATATAAAATTGATGCAAGTAATTCTCCTGCGAAAACATTCAAGAGCAGTAAATTAGAAAATGGTAGCTATCTGCTTTATTTTGGGACGTTTTTTGGGAATTATAATGCTGAAACATTTGTGATTAATTATGGTAATGGTAATTCACACATAGTATCATTTACTGTAAAAAATTACGCAGATGTAACAAAAACTGAATATTTACTTGAATTAAATGGAGTACCTCAACCGAATATCGGTGGCCCTTCATTTATCCAAAGATTAAATCCCAATAAATAGGTTGATGCTCTCAGTTTACAATATTGTTCCGAATAATTAACTTTAAATGAATAGATATATGAACGCAAAAAGAATTCTTTATTTAGGTATGCTCTGTTTAATGGCAATTATGACAAGTTGCTCAAATGATGACGAAGAACCTATTTGGAATTCGCCTGTTCCTTATGGTTTTGAAATAATATTAGTTGACGAAGAAGGGAATAATCTTTTGACCGATGATAATATAAGTTCAGCACGGAATAATATTTATATCGTATATGATGAAGATGTATATAAGCTTGACTATGAAGTGTATAATCCTAAAATGACATTTAAGGGTTTTGAATTACCTGATGGTGGATATCGATTGAGTTTCGGCGGATTTTGGGGAGATTATGAAGATGAGACATTTGTGATCTGTTATGGAGATGAAAATCAAGATGAAATTTCCTTTACTTCAAAAAATTACGACATCAAAGAAGCCGATGGAAAGCCCTTTGAGTGTATAGTAAAAGTAAATGGAGAAATTTACCCTGAAGTGTTTGGATATGATATAACATTGAAGTTAAATCCTAATAGATAATAATTGTAGATAAACATTTAATCAATACTACACATTTGCAGATGGAGGGAGTTGGGGCGTGAGCCTCGACTCTCTTTTTGTTTTGAGGTTTGTTTTGACCTCAATAATGAAAATGTGGGTGGGGATTATTAAAAAAAATGGGTGGGGATTGTGGTTGGCAAAAACAAAACTTGTATCTTTATGTTTTATTTGTAAAAGTTATATTAATTGGCACATTCTTTACTACATAAGGGGTTAAAAGTGATAATGTGGACTCTGCTGGGCTTGTTGGCTATGGTGGCTTCTATCTTGTTATTGCTATATATGCCGTTTGTGCAGGATTGGGCTAAGGATATTGTTATTACTGAGATAAATAAATCTACCGATATGACTATTTCGGTCGAGCGATTGCGATTGACCTTTCCGTTGGACATCGCTGTAGATGATGCGGTAGTATTAGATGAACAGAATGATACAATGGTATCGGTGGGGAGTGTCACTATTGATATTAGTATCTTGCCATTGTTTAAAGGAGATGTTGCGATTGATGGTGTATCGGTGGAAAATTGCCGTTACCAAATGGGGAATAGGGATTCGGTGCTGTATCTCAATGCTAAGGTTACGCAATTGGCGGTGAGAGATGCGAGCGTGAGTCTCGCGAAGTCGGTAGTAGATATAGACGATGTCGAACTTAATGGAGCTGATATCGATTTATCGCTGAAAAATGACACGACAGAGAAGACAAAAGAGCTAACGGATGCGATAGGGTGGCTTATAAATGCTAAGAATATAACACTTGCCAATGTGGATTATAGCATGTCGATTGACTCGGTGGCTGATTATATTGGCGTGAGTATAGAGAAAACTACTTTGGGCGGGGGATTGGTGGATATGACTGTCGAGCCGATGCTCATAACTGCTAAAGAGGTAGCAATAAATGCATCAGAGGCAAAATATATTGTTGATAAAGCTGTTGTCGCTCAAAATGGATTGGATTTAAACTATTTGCAAGTTAATGATATCAGCCTTGATGTTGACTCATTCTTAAATCAAGGCGCGAAGATGAGAGTGCCGTTAACGCGATTGTCTGGTATGGAGCGTTGTGGAGTGTCGTTTGATGTGTCGGGAGAGTTTGTAATGGATAGTGTGATGATGGCTGTTAAAAGATTTAATGTCGCCACAGCACATTCTGCGATCTCTGTTGATGGCAAAATGGAGATGAATGGTGATATCAATAATGCTCAAGTCGCATTACTGGCTGATGCTAATATAGGTTTAAACGATGTTGAACTGCTTTATCCTGGGTTGACGCCCATTTTGGAGGAAATGCCTCGACAAAATGGTGTTGTTGCAAAAACCAATGTTGATGGCACAATGTCACTGCTTGATATCAAAGAATTATCGGTATCAATGCCTCATCGGGCAGAAATGTCAATGGGAGGATATTTAAAAAATATATTGAACTCTGATAAGATGTCGGGTGATATTGAGATAGAAGGAGAGATAAAGAATGTGGATTTTGTGGAAACAGCTTTCCTTGATGCCTATATGCAGGAGATGCTGAATATTCCGCCTCTCACTTTGGATGGAAATATCTCAATGCAAGATGGGGTAATTGCCGGATTGATGCAAGCGGTGGCTGAAAATGGGCGTCTTGCTCTTGATGCTAAGTGGAATAGCCGTGGAGAAGAGTATGACTTGACGATGGCTGTGGACTCGTTTCCTGTAAATCTTTTTTTGCCTACAATGGGAATAGGCGCGCTGACTGCTGATGTAGAGGTGTCGGGAAAAGAGTATAATCCCATGTCGCCAACGTGTACTCTTGATGCTGATGTTTTGTTGAAACAATTGATTTACAGGGGAAAGGCTTATCACAATGCTCGTGCATGGGCTAATCTTGCCAATAGTGAAGCAGAGATGGGCATCGTGTCGTTGAATAATAATGCCGATTTTGATGTGGTGGCTAATGCTACGATAAAGGAGAATGAAGATATTGAGTGGCGCGTGTCGGGAGATGTGAGAAACGCCGACCTGAAAGGATTGGGGTTGTCAGAAACGCAATCAAAAGGCTCGTTGACATTGTCGGGTGATGGAGTAGTTAATTTGACAAAAGAAGCCTATGATATTAATCTATCGATCAATCAACTTGAGTGGAGTATGCCTGACATGTATATAAATACTCCGAGCCTTGATGCCAAGATGTTTGCATCAGATTCGATAATAAAAGCTTCAATTAATAATAACAATGATTTGAAGGCTGATTTTATCTCTTATTGTTCAATCGATACATTTGTTGCCAAAATAGTTGATGCCACAGCAATCCTTGATAGCCAAATTGTTGCGAGAAGGGTGGATGTGTCAAAACTTCAACGTTCATTGCCAGGGTTTGAATTGAATATGACATCAAAGAATAACAATATACTGAATAGCGTCTTGTCAAATAGCGGTATGGGCGTTGGTGAGATGTCAATGTCGGTCAACAATGATAGTGTGTTTAGAATGAAAGGGGATGTGTTGCGATTTAATTCGGGTGATACTCGATTAGATACATTGCGTTTTGATGCATGGCAGCAAACCAATGTGTTGAATTATACCGCAATGATAGGCAATCGTCCCGGGACGTTGGATAAGTTTGCTCATGTCGATGTCAAAGGTGCTATTGCCGATGATAAGGTTTCGGTATTTGTGACCCAACGTAATATTGCCAAAGCCATAGGGTTTAATCTTGGTGCTACAGCGACAATAGGAGACACGACTTTATTGGTACAATTTGCTCCCGTAACTCCGATTATAGGGTATAAAAATTGGGAAATAAACGAGGATAATTATCTGATGTACAACCTTGCTAATCATCACATTGATGCTAAGATGTTAATGAGCAGTGATGATAGTCATCTAAACTTATATACTGAACATACTCATACCGACAATCAACAAGAGGATATTGTTTTGAATATCAATAATATAAAATTATCGGAATTGATGTCGGTTTCTCCATTTGCGCCACCCATAAAAGGCGTTGTCTCAACTGATATGCGATTCCATTTAGGCGAGGCGTCAATAAGGGGTAATGGTGTCGTGTCAATAGATGATATGTATTTTGGACGCGACAGGGTGGGCTCATTCCAGTTGGGCGTTGATTTGAATACCGATAAATCGAAGAAAATGACAGCCGATGTGTCGTTGCTTGTTGATGGTGTGAAAACGATAACAGCGACCGGTTCATTAAATGACACAACAGTCACCTCGCCCATTAACCTTGATTTTTCTATGATAAAGTTCCCGTTGCATGTTCTAAATCCGTTCTTGCCTCGCAATACTGCGAAACTAAGCGGATTGTTGAATGGCGAGATGGATGTTACAGGCGATTTGTCATCACCTAAGTTTAATGGATATATTGACTTTGATACAACGGCGGTGAAAATCAACATGATAGGCTCATCGTTCTATTTCTCCGAGGATAAAGTGCCTGTGAAAGATAATGTGATAACATTCTCCGGCTATGAGATAAAAGGAGCCAATGACAATCCATTGACTATTAATGGTGTGGTGGATATGGGCAACATTATTTCTCCTAAGATTGATTTGACGATGAGGGCACGAAATATGCAATTCATGAATAGTTCTCGTGGCAAGGGTGCTGATGTGTATGGCAAGGGGTTTATCAACCTTGATGCCGGAGTGAAAGGTGATATGTCGGAAATGGATGTCGATGCCTCGCTCACTTTGCTCGGTGGCTCGAACATTACATATATAATGACTGATGCAACCTCGGCGATTACATCTCAAAGTACTGACGAAATGGTGAAGTTTGTACAGTTTAGCGATACCCTTGAGGTAGCAAAAGCAGATACTATTGAGATGTCGTCAATGGCATTGAATATTGATGCGTTGCTGAAGGTGTCAAGCGGAACAACTATAAATGTGGATTTATCTACCGATGGCAAAAACCGTGTACAGTTGCAAGGTAACGGAACGTTGAATTATACGATGAATAATATGGCTGATAGCCGTTTCACTGGAAGATATAACATTGATAAAGGTTTCGTGAGATATACGCCACCTTTGATGTCGGAAAAATTGTTTAATTTCAAGGAGGGTAGCTATGTCGCATTTAATGGAGATATTCTTAATCCAATATTAAATATCCATGCTGTTGATGACATTAAGGCAAATGTAACTAAAGGAGGACAAAATTCGCGTTTAGTTAATTTTGATGTGTCATTGGCGATAACCAATACATTAAGCAACATGAATGTGGTGTTTGATATGGCGGCTACCGATGATATCTCTATCCAGAACGAATTGCAGTCAATGAGTGCCGAGCAACGGGCTAATCAAGCAATGAATTTGTTGCTATATAATGTTTATACTGGGCCGAGTTCAGATGCAAGTGCGAGCATGTCGGGCAATCCGCTATATTCATTCCTTGAATCACAAATCAACTCTTGGGCAGCAAATAATATCAAATTTGTTGATATATCGTTTGGAATAGACCAATATGATAAGACTCTTGATGGATCAACGACTTCGACCACCAATTATTCTTATAAAGTGTCAAAAACACTGTTTAACGACCGGTTTAAGATTGTTATAGGGGGCAATTATTCCACTGATGTAGATGCTGATGAGGATGTTGCGCAAAATCTGATAAACGATATCTCGTTTGAGTATATGCTCAACCGCAGTGGCTCAATGTATGTTAAAATATTCCGTCATGTGGGATATGAAATTCTTGAAGGAGAAATAACACAAACGGGCGTGGGCTTTGTGTATAAACGCAAGATTCAAAAATTGAGCGATTTATTCCGCTTTGGTCGCCGTCCTAAAAGGGCTGATGGTCCACAACCGAGAGTAGATAATGTAGTTAACCAAAAAGCCGATGGAAAGAATAAGTAAAATAGGGATAAATATCTTATTGATTGTCGCAATAGCTGCGTTGGCGTCATGTTCTACTACAAAACGACTTGGTGCCGATGATACATTATACACCGGAGTGAAAAAAATTGATATTGTTACCTATGAAAAAGATAAAATACCGGCAGAGCTCGAAACACGATTGAAAGAGTCGGTAAATGTAGCCCCTAATAATCCATTATTTTCGCCCTATGTGAGACATCCGTTCCCTATTGGGTTGTGGGTATATAACAATTGGAGCAATCCACCAAGCGGATTTAAACATTGGTTATATGAAAAACTTGTGGATGAGCCGGTGTTGATTTCGGATGTGCGACCGGAAGTGCGCACCAAGATGATTGACCAAATATTGGATAACAATGGCTATTTCAGAGGACATGCGTCTTTTGAACTGCTACCTGAGCGGAACAAGAAAAAAGCACGCATATCTTATAATATAAATACCGGTCCGGCATACCTCCTTGATGAGATACAGTTGTTGCAAGGAGCTGATCAACTTAGTCAATTGATTGACTCGATTGCTCGTCGAAGTACCTACCTCATGTCAGGGAATAGATATTGTACTGACTCGCTTAATGCTGAACGCACACGCATTGCCAATGCGGTGAGAAACCGAGGATATTATTATTTTCGTCCTGAATATATTGAGTATTTGGCTGATAGTACTATTACGCCACAACGCATAGCTTTGCGCATGAATATAGCAAAAAATATACCTCCAACAGGATTGAAATGTTATCGCACAGGAGATGTTAAGATCTATGTTTATAGAAATCGTGGTGGAGGAACACCCGATACAATTGAGACCCCACGAGGAACATTGATACAGATGCAACCATCAAAATTGCGTCCCGAATTAATCCCGGAATGTGTAACATTCAGGGAGGGGAGAGTGTTCTCGGTCAGAGATATGAATCGCACGCAAAGTTATTTGTCTCGATTGGGGATATTTAATGCGATAAACATTGATGTTCAGCCTGATACGCTGTCAGAAAAGAATCTGCTCGATGTTGCGATTTCTTGTACTTTTGATACTCCGTTGGAAGCGAGCATTGAACTTAATGCTTCATCAAAGTCCAATAGCTATCTTGGACCGGGGCTTACGTTTGGAGTTACTAATCGAAATCTATTTGGCGGTGGAGAGCAGTTAAATGTGAATTTAACAGGGGCTTATGAATGGCAAACAGGAAATAATCGCGGAAATTCATCATTGTTTAACTCCTATGAGTTTGGGATAAACGCCTCATTGGCGTTCCCGAGACTCATAGCACCAAAGTTTATACCGCAACGTCGCCGTACTCTTAATTGGACGCGCATCAGTCTAAATGCCGATTTGCTTAATCGCCCACACTTTTTCCGCCTTGCTCAGTTTGATGCGGCATTTAGCTATGATTGGCGTGCGACACGTTATGCCTCTAATACGTTTACCCCATTGAAGTTGACATATACAAAATTATTGGATACGACCACCGAATTTGACTCAATAATGGATGCCAATCCAGCTATTGCACAGAGTTTCCGCAGTCAATTCATACCACAGGTTATGTATAGTTACACGTATGATAGAGCATATGGGAAAAACAACACGTTGAATTGGCAGTTTACATTGCAAGAAGCCGGCAATGTTTGTTGGGCAATGTGGAGCCTTGTTGGAAAAGATGGCGAAAAGAAATTGTTTAACACTCCATTCTCTCAGTTTGTCAAAGGCTCCACTCAACTTGTCTATAGCCGACGATTGGGTGGTGAACATTGGCTTGTAACACGAGCAGCAGTAGGTGCAGCTCACGCCTATGGAAATTCTTCGCAAGTACCTTATAGTGAGCAATTTTATGTGGGTGGGGCAAATTCAGTAAGAGCATTTACTGTTAGAAGCATCGGACCGGGGAGTTATCGGGAAGATGATACTGACGGATATTTTGACCAAACGGGAACTTTCAAGGTTGAACTAAATATGGAGTATCGTTTTCCCATCTATGGACCATTGAAAGGGGCTATGTTCTTAGATGCCGGAAATGTGTGGTTGCTAAAAGATGACGCCCAACGCCCCGGAGGGACACTTCGTGCATCAACATTCTTGAAAGATTTGGCTTTAGGTACCGGTGTAGGATTGAGATTTGACATAGGGATGCTTGTTGTCAGAGGCGATTTGGGTATTGGAATTCATGCTCCTTACACAACCGGTTTTGGTGGGTACTATAATATGGAATCGTTTAAGAAATCACTTGCATTTCATCTGGCAATAGGTTATCCATTCTAAAATAAGTGTCAAATAACTCTCTATTGTGGTTAAAAAGGGGTAAAGCTTGTGCTAAATCGCATTTCATTTGCTATCTTTGCACGGAATTTTACACTTTTTGGAAATAACAGTTGCGACAATCTCAATTATATATAATCATTTTATTGTTTTTGTGTGCGGTTAGCGCAGGTGCGGTAACTGTTCCCAATGTGCAATCGGACATTGAGACACCGATTGTCGTAGATTCTATTGTCGTAGATAAAGCTGTTTTAGATACAATGCGACAAGATACAACGCGTCGTCCTTCTCGAATAAGACGAGTTAAAGTTGACCTTGATAATCCGGTTGAGTTGACAGCTACTGATTCAATGATTATGACCGGAAATAATGATGTGTATCTTTATGGCAAAGGGGTTGTAACCTATGGGGATATAAAACTTGATGCAGATCAAATCAAGCTTATGATGGACTCAAGCATCGTATATGCGATGGGATCACCTGATAGTTTGGGGGAATTGATAGGTACACCTATATTTCAGGATAAGAGTGGTGAATATGCTTCAAAAACGATGCGATATAACTTTAAGTCGGAGCGAGGATTGATTACCGATGTAGTTACAGAGCAAGGAGAAGGATATTTGACCGGTGGGATAACAAAGAAAGTTAATGATGTGTACTATCTTAAAGATGGTAAATACACAACTTGTGATCATCACGATAATCCCCACTTTTATTTGCAATTGACAAAGTCAAAAATGCGCCCCAACAAGGATGTTGTAACCGGTCCGGCTTATATGGTGCTTGCAGGGCTACCATTGCCATTGGCTGTGCCATTCGGCTACTTCCCATTCTCAAAGAAATATTCTTCGGGTGTGATATTCCCTACATTTGGGAGCGATTATCAACGTGGCTACTATTTGAGTGATGGGGGATATTATTTCGCGATAAATGATAATATTGACCTTGCTTTGAGAGGGGAGATTTACACAAGAGGCTCTTGGGGTATATCGGCACAGTCTAATTATGTGAAGCGTTATAAATATTCAGGTAACTTTAATTTCAGCTATTTAAAATCAATATATGGAGAAAAAGGCTCACCTGATTATTCTAAGCAGACAAACTTCCAAATTCTTTGGAGCCATAGCCAAGATGCTAAAGCAAATCCGAATATGAGCCTATCGGCAAGTGTGAATTTCACCACTACCGGTTACTCGCGTAACGATATGAACAGCTATTACAGCAACGCGTTTACCGAGAATACAAAGAGTAGTACTATAAACATGACCTATCGTTTCCCTCAATCAAAATGGTCGATATCAACTACTGCCAACGTTGCTCAACGCACACAAGACTCAACACTCTCGGTGTCATTCCCTAATTTCACGCTAACAATGTCACAAACCTATCCGTTCAAGCGTAAACGTGCTGTGGGTGATGAAAAATGGTATGAAAAAATAAAGTTGTCATATTCCGGACAGTTCCAAAATTCGTTGACCGCAAAGCAAGATGAATTCTTTAAAAAGAGTTTGATAAAAGATTGGCGTAATGGTATGAAGCATAATATCCCTATTTCGGCAACGTTCAATTTGTTTAAATACTTGAATTTAACTCCGCAGATAAACTTTACTGACCGCATGTACACCAATAAAGTACGTCGTCAGTGGGACCCTAATGCGGCTGCTGAGGTGTGTGATACAAGTTATAATTTTTATAATGTGTGGGATTTTAACGCTTCAATGTCTTTTGATACAAAGATTTATGGTTTCTTCCAGCCGATGAAATTCTTGGGCGATAAGGTGAAGATGATACGCCATGTGTTGACTCCTACAGTTTCATTTAGTGCATCTCCCGACTTCTCGTCAAGTTTCTTCGGATATTACGATACTTACCAATACACTAATGCTCGAGGTGAGTTAGTTACAAAGAAATATTCGTTGTTCCCAAACAGCCTTTATGGAGTACCAGGACAAGGTAAAACAGGTATGGTATCGGTGTCGCTTGCTAATAATGTTGAAATGAAGGTTAAAAGCGATAATGATAGCATCGGAGAAAAGAAAATCTCATTGATAGAGAATTTTACTGTATCTCAAAGTTACAACTTTGCTGCCGATTCACTCCGTTGGAGTAATATCAATACATCATTGATGTTGCGCCTGATGAAGGGCTTCAATCTTAATCTATCGGCGGTGTGGGATGTTTATACCTATCAATTGAACGAAAGCGGAAATCCGGTCAGGGTTGATAGAACTCGCTTGCAGGCAGGAAAGGGCTTGGCTAAGTTGGCAAGTACGGGAACATCATTCTCTTATACATTTAATAATGACACGTTTAAACGCAAGTCAAAGGATGACAAAGGAAATAAAACAGAGGAAGATGTTTCCGAGAATAATTCATTGGAGAATTCGAGCGAGAGACATCGCGGGCATTCTCATCAGGATAAAGAAGATGAAGTTGAAATGGGTTCTGATGGATATGCTAAATGGAGCGTGCCTTGGAACTTGTCGGTTAACTATTCAGTGAACTATGGGTATGGTGAATTTGATAAAGAGAAACTTGAATATAAAGGTAAAATAACACAAAATTTGAGTTTCTCGGGTAATATACGTCCAACAAAGAATTGGAGTTTTGGCTTTAATGCAAGTTATAATTTTGACACCAAGAAGATTGCGTATATGAATTGTAATATCGCTCGTGATATGCACTGTTTCACAATGCGCGCAAGTTTCATCCCGGTAGGACCTTACAAGTCATATAATTTCCACATTTCAGTCAAATCCTCTTTATTGTCTGACCTCAAATATGACAAACGCTCATCTTATTCCAATGGTATAACTTGGTATTAGTGAAGAGGTTATTTCAAGTAAAATTCTGTTTCAAGCGACAACCATCGTTCAAGAGAGGCGGGGGAGTGGCGTTCCATTGAGCGACGGATGTTTTCGATGGATTTTTCTTTCATTTCACCGCTTTTGGAGAAAAACTTGTCGGCATAGCACACAAGACGTTCAAGTATTGTCTCCGGACAATAGTCTTGTCGTGGTAAGGGCAGATTTTGTGTATCAATATCTTCAATGGTTATCCCTGCTCCTGTGTGCCTTTCTGCCACGCGTGCATATATTTCAGGACAGCCTTCTTTGCGAAGTAACTCTGCTCCCATAATTCCATGTTTGATATATGGCTCAGGACCATTGCATCCGATAGAAGGAGCATTGGTAAGGCAGATGCCTATATCGTGTAGCATTGCCGCTGCACGCACTTCGTCAATATTGAGGTCGAGTTTACAAACTGTGGCTGTCTGGATAGCCTTGTTGGTAACTTGTTGGGCATGGCGCATGTATATCTCCCTTGAAGAAGTGCCTTCGGGATAATATTTGTCTATAATTGCCTGAAAATCTACCATTGGTAATGTCCTGTTGCTAAAAGAATTGATATTTTAAATTGTAAACGCCGAAGGCGTTTTTTTATAGTAACCCTAAGATGTAGCGAAGCGAACACCCGCTTTGTTTTATGTCCGTCGGTTGCTTAGTGATAGGTTGCGGTAAACCGCGAGCTTTCCGAGGTTTACTAAATAAGTGGAGTAACTCGTTGGTGCTGAGCGTCAATAGCTTATATCAAATAAAACAGCTCTCTCCCTGGGATAGGGGGAGTACGGCGAAGCCGGGAGAGGGTAAGAAAAGCTAAGAGTCGGGTGGGTACGATAGTTGTGTGTAATACCCCTTCCCCTCTTTGAGGTACTTCCCCTATTTTAGGGGAAGAGTTTTATATTTTGATCTCAAAAGTGTAATGGCTGTTAATTAACACTCCCAGGGGAGTGGCACGAAGTGCCGAGGGGGTATAAATTTAATTTTGCCGCAACGTCTTTTTTATCTTATTCTACGATTGTGTTCCAATTGTGAATATCCTCCTCCTCGCCAAGTTGGATAGCTCGCAACTTGTTGTAAAGAGCTGTTGTTATAGGACCGGGGTTGCCATCTTTAGAAATGATATATTTCTTGCCGTTGTCGATGTCGTGTATTTCGGCAATGGGAGATGCAACAGCCGCAGTTCCGCAAGCAGCAGCTTCTTGTATCGTTTCAAGCTCTTCAAGTGGAATTTGGCGACGTTCAACCTCTACGCCGAGGTCTTGTGCCAATTGTTGAAGACTCATGTTTGTGATTGAAGGTAGGATTGATTCTGATGCAGGAGTGATGTATTTGCCATCTTTGATTGCAAAGAAGTTGGCAGGTCCACATTCATCAAGATATTTCTTCTCTTTTGGGTCAAGATATAAAACAGCTGAATAACCCATTTCGTGAGCTTTTTCGCCTGCTTCAAGGCTTGCTGCATAGTTCCCACCCACTTTCCAGCGACCTGTGCCTTTAGGAGCAACGCGGTCAAACTCGCGCATGATACATATGTTTGTAGGTTTAAAACCTTCTTTGAAGTATGGACCAACCGGAGTAACGAGGATAAGAAATAGATATTCTGCCGATGGCTTAACACCCACTTGAGCAGATGTACCGATTTCAAGTGGACGAATGTATAGAGAAGCTCCGCTGCCATAGGGTGGTACAAAGCGCTCGTTGAGTTTTACTACCTTCTTTACCATTTCAGTAAATAGCTCAACAGGGATTGCTTGCATCTTGATGCCTTTGGCTGATTCGATGATACGTTTTGCATTTTCTTCAAGGCGGAAAACGCGCACTTTGCCATCTTTGCCACGGAATGCCTTCAAGCCTTCAAATATTTCTTGTCCATAATGAAGAGCTGTTGCTGCGATGTGCAAGTTTACTGTTTCAGAGCTTGATACCTCGATTTCGCCCCATTTGCCATCGCGATAGTAGCAACGCACATTATAGTCGGTGGGAATGTATCCAAATGATAAATTTCCCCAGTCTAATTCTTTCTCCATAGTGATTTAATATTATTTTGTGCGAAATTACTAATAATTCTTCATATCACCCCACATTCTGCTTGAAAATTTGCAGAAATAGTTGAAATCTGTCATAGACATACTAATCCCTGAAATTTTTATAAATCACAAATCTATTCCTCTTATATATAATAATGTGTATGATTTTTTTGTAGTATTGTGCTTGGATTATCTATAGGCATGTGTTAATGCGTTTTACTTAATTTTATATAAGATTGTAACTCTGATATTGTATTTGACTGATTGATAGTAAAATATCTTTATGAATATAGACTATAATGAAAATGTTATTTAAATAGCAAAATGTTAAAGCGAAAGAAAAAACGCTATCATTTGTTTATTATTTAAGAAAATATGCTATCTTTGCACCTTATTGTGTAATTTCTCTTCTGAGATTAGACTTATTTTAGAAGTAAAAATCAAATTAATATTAATCTATGTTTAATTAAAATTAAGTATGAAAAAGCTGTTTCTATTACTTTTGACAGTCTTGACTATTTCTCTTAGTGCATATGCGCAAAAGAAGGTGTCGGGTACTGTAATTGATGCCGGAACAGGTGAACCTCTAATTGGTGCGACTGTTTTGCCGGTAGGTGGAGGCAATGGTGTGGCAACTGACCTTGATGGTAAGTTTACATTGACAGTTCCATCTAAAGTGACTCAGATTAATGTGTCTTATGTGGGTATGCAATCTCAAACTGTTGCTATCTCAGAAAACATGACCATTGCTCTTGCAGTAAATAACACAACTCTTGATGAGGTAGTTGTAACCGGTTATGGTTCTGCTCGTAAACTTGGTTCTATCGTAGGTTCTGTAACTGCTGTTAGTGGTGATATCGTAGAAAATTCTCCGGTAGCTAACATCGGTGACGCTCTTCAAGGGCAAGTTGCCGGTCTTCAAGTATTCACTTCAAGTGGTGAGCCAAGTAGCTCTGCAAGTATGCGTATTCGTGGTGTCAGCTCAATTAACAGTAGCTCTGAACCATTGTTTATCCTTGATGGTTCTCCAATTTCATCAGGCGCATTTACTGCATTGAACCCTAACGATATTGAAACAATGACAGTATTGAAAGATGCGTCAGCAACAGCTATCTATGGTTCTCGTGCTGCTAATGGTGTTGTAATCTTGACAACTAAAAAAGGTAAACGTGGACAAAAAGCAAAAGTTCAAGTTAGCGCTCAATATGGTATCTCTAAAATGACAGGTGACCGTATGGATATGATGAACGCTGAAGAATGGTTGAACTTCCAAGAAATGCTTGACCCATCAATGAAAAATAATGCAGCATTCCAAGCTGAAAAACAATTCTATATTGATAATGGTATTTCTACTGACTGGGCTGATGTATTTTTTGGCGGATCTGCTCCAATGCAACAATATGATCTTAGCATCACTGGCGGTACTGAAGCATTGAACTATTACCTATCATTCAGCCACTATGATGCTGATGGTATTATGGACGACTCTAATCTACGTCGTGAAACTTTGCGCTCAAACATTGATGCAAGCATCAACCAATGGATTCGCGTAGGTGCAAACTTGAGCTTGTCTTATCAAAAATATATTACAGCAGCGTTTGGCAATACTGCTAACTCTGTATATAACAAAGCATACGCATCTCGTATCTATCGTCCTGACCAATCTTACTATGAAATTCTTCGTAATGAAGATGGCTCATTTGCCGGATATGGTGATCGTCTTGACTATTTTGATAAACTTGGTTACTATAACCCATATTATTTGTCAGAAATTCAACCAGGTCACAAAGATATGGTTCGTATAAATGGAGGTACATTTATTAACCTTAACCCTATCAAAGGTTTGAATATCCGTGCAGCACAAGGTGTTGAAGCATTTGACTATCGTTCATCGCAAGTAGCTCTTCCTACAGGTCCATTCGAAGGTAATGGTTCTGCAAGCGAATCTTTCCAACGCTACTATCAATTCACTTACACCAATACTGCTGAATATCGTTTTGATATCGAAAAATTGCATAATATCGCAGTTCTTGCAGGTCAAGAATCTATTATCACTAAGAATGAATCATTTGGTGTAAGTGTAGATGGTTTGACTGATACTCGTTTGACTTTGATGAGCTCAGCTTCAATCCCAACTCTTCCTACTCACAGCAAATATGACAAAGTATTTAACTCATTCTTTGGAACATTAAGCTACAATTATGATGAAAAATACTTTGCCGACTTTACATTCCGTCGTGACGGTTCTTCATTGTTTGCTAAGAATAAACAATGGGGTAACTTCTGGTCAGCAGGTGCTATGTGGAATATCAAGAAAGAAGAATTCATGAAAGACCTTACTTGGCTTAATGCATTGCAATTCAAAGCAAGCTATGGTTTGATTGGTAACTCTTCAGGTCTTGACCCATATATGTCTCTTGGTCTTATCGGTGACGGCCCATTGTATAATGGCGTAGGCGGTACAGCTATTGCTAACTCTGCTAACCCTGACTTGACTTGGGAGGTTGTTAAATCAACTAACTTAGGTATTAGTGCACGTGTATTGGATCGCGTAAGTGTAGATCTTGAATACTACAACCGTTTGACAGAAGATATGTTGATGGATATTCCTTATTCATTTACAACAGGTTTCTCTTCAGGATGGGGTAACGTAGCAAGTATGCGCAACCGTGGTTTCGATGCTACAGTTAATGTTGATATCTTCAAAAATTTCTATGGTGTTGACTGGAGTGTATCAGCAAACATTAACTACAACCAAAACGAAATTACAGAATTGTTCAACGGCCGTGACGAATATGTATTGGCTAACACTGGTTTGAAACTTCAAGTAGGTAAACCATATGGTGAATATTTCTATACTCGTTGGGCAGGTGTTGACCCACGCGATGGTTACAACATGTGGAAAGACAAAAACGGTAACTTGACAAAAGTATTCTCTGAAGATGATGCAGTATTTACAGGAAAACAACGTTACGCTCCATGGTCAGGTGGTCTTGGAACTCGCGTAAGCTGGAAAGGTATCACTGTAAGCGCTGACTTCTCATTCATGCTTGGTCAACACTTGATTAACAATGAACGTTGGTTCGTTGAAAACCCACAATTTGCATCTAAAGATAACCAAACTACTAAGATGTTTACAATGTGGCAAAAACCAGGTGATATCACAGAAATTTCAACTCCTGAATCACCAATGCAATTTGATACTCACTTGCTTGAAGATGCTTCATTCATGCGTATGAAGAACTTGACAGTAAGCTATAATCTTCCTCAAAACATTATCCGTAAAACAGGATTTGTTGAAGGATGTAAAGTATTCTTTATCGGACGTAACTTGTGGACAATTACTGACTATCAAGGTTATGACCCTGAAGTTGATAGCAACGTTCAATTGGGTAACTATCCTAATACTAAACAAGTTTCTTTCGGTCTTGAGTTAACATTCTAATTACTAACACAAAAGAGATAAAAGGAAATGAAAAAACTAAATATTTTTGCAGCTTCTCTGATTGCGTTGGGACTATTTTCCTGCGACATGGATAAATATCCCTATGATGCATTGGAAGAAACTACATACATGGCAACTATGAATGACTTCGCTAATGCAAGAGTAGGTCTTTACTCTTACTATAGAAGTCTTACAACAGGTGGTTATATCTTGACCTCTGAAATACAAGGTGATGATTTTAACGCAGTTTCTGGTTTCTCAAATAGCTATGGTAATGCTTATCGTTGGGACTTCCAATCAACTGATGGTAACATTGAAGCAATATGGTCAGCATACTATGCACACATTGCACGTGCAAACTACTATATTGATAGCTATAACAAAATCGTAGAAGCTGAAACTACAACTTTTACTGAAGAAGAAATTGCTACTCTTGGAGCTTACACCGCTGAAGCATATTTCACTCGTGCTAATGCTTATTTGACATTGGCTGGTTATTTCTGTAAAGGTTATGATGCAGCTACTGCTGAAACAGATTTAGGTTTGCCTTTGCAATTGACTTATGCTCCTTCTTCTGATGCTTCTACTTATCCAGGACGTTCTTCAATGAAAGCAACTTATGCTCAAATCATGAGTGATATTGCTGATGCTGAACGTTTGATTAATCCAAGTTTGATTTTGACAAAAGACCAAAATGCATTGAACTATATCTCTGCTGATGTAGTAACTGCATTGAAAGCTCGTGCTGCTTTGCAAATGAAAGATTATGCAACAGCTGTTACTGCTTCTACTTCTCTAATCGCATCAGGCGACTATCCTTTGATCGATGTTAACACACAAGCAGGAGTCAATGCATTCTATGACTTGTGGGAATTTGACGAAGGTACTGAAGTAATGTGGCAAATTTATTTGTCTCCTGACGAACTTGGTTCAGCTACCGGAACAACTTTCTGGGGTCAATACAAAGAAAGCGATCAAAGCCAACAAATTATGGATTATATCCCAACTCAAAGCTTGGTAAACTTGTATGATGTAAATGATATTCGTCTATACGTTTATTTTGCTCCATTTACATTGACTGTAGCATCAGGTGCACAAGGTGATATCTATGTATTCAACAAATATCCTGGTAACCCAGAATTGAATGCAAGCCTTAATGTTGACCAACACTATACCAACTATCCAAAGCCATTCCGCATTTCAGAACAATATCTTATTGCTGCTGAAGCATATGCAGGAAGCAAAAACTTGAGCAAGGCAGGTGAATACTTGAATGCGTTGAAATCAAAACGTATTCTTGGTTATGACGCTAAACCTTACAACAATGAAGCTACATTCATGACTGCTCTTCAAGATGAACGTCACAGAGAGTTGGTAGGTGAAGGTTTCCGTCTTGTTGACTTGAAACGTTGGGGTATCGGTGTAAATCGTGGAAATGCTCCTCAAAATGCAAATCTTGTTCTTTATCCAGGAGCTGAAACTACAACTGCTCTAAATAAAGCAGCAAACGATTTCCGCATGGTATGGCCTATTCCAAAGTCTGAAATGGATGCTAATCCACAACTTAAAGGTCAACAAAACCCCGGTTACTAATCTATTTAATCAATAAAAGACTATTTTAATTATGAAACTAAATAAAATATTTGCACTGATGCTCGCTGCTACAATGTTTACAGCTTGTTCTGATGATGACAAGAGCTGGAACAGCAACGATGTAACAGTAAATATGCTTGAAAGCGAAGTTTCCGTTAAGGAAAACAATGGGATATTTAATGTTCCTGTTTCTGTTGACGGTGAAATGAATGGTCCAGTAGAGGTAACTGTTGAAGTTGCAGAAGTAGGCGAAAATCCTGCTATGGATGATGTTCATTACATTGTAACAGAAAAAACTATTGTGATTGTTGCTGAAGAAGGTGTAGGCAATATTGAAATCAGAGCGGTAGATGATGATGAAATCAATGAAGCTCGCACATTTACAGTTACAATTGTAGATGTTAAGGGTGGTGTTGTAGGTCAAAATGCAACTGCTATTATTAACCTAAAAGACAATGACTCAGTATTCTATGAAAAATTGCAAGCTCGTTGGAAAATGAATGTAACAAGTAAGTACGACGGTGCTATTGCTTGGAATACTAATATCGTTGGTTATCAAGAAGGTGAAGATGGATATAACAAAACTCTTTATGTAACAGGAGTTCTTGGTTATGATTTCTGTCAACTTGAATTGAATTATTATTTCGACATGGACACTAAAACAGGCTATGTTGAAATTCCTTTGGGACAAGTTGTCGCAGCCTATGATGACTCTCATGACATCTTTGCTTGTGGTGTAACTGAAGATGGATATCTTTCATTAAGTGGCTCAATTAAGGGTACATGGAATGAAGATATGACAGAAATTACATTTGAAGACAAAGATATTGTGTTCTATGTAATGAATGGTTCTACTGGTGCTGCCCTTGGTACATTTGACTGGGTTTGGGGTATCACAATGACTCGTTAATATTCTGAAAAGATTATGAATCTATAACTAAAGATTGGCACGCAAATGTGTGTGCCAATCTTTTCCATCTCTATAGTTATGAAGAAATCTATTAGTTTTATCTTGTTGCAACTCGTTGTATTATCAGCGTTTGCAACGTTAGTGAGCCCTGAAAAAGCACAATCGGTGGCAGAACGATATATCGAGAGCCGTGCCGGTAAAGATTTTGTAGTAAAGTCATCGCAAAAGGCTGATGGAGCTTTCTATATTGTTAATTTTGCACCAAAAGGATGGGTTATCGTCGCTGCCGACGATGTTGTAAAGCCCATTATCGGTTATTCATTATCAGGAAGCCTTGATATGAATAAAATGCCTGATAATGTGTCATATATTCTTGATGGCTATAAAAAACAGATAAAATATATAGTGAGCACTGAAACAAAAGCACATGTAAGATGGGATAATCCGGAATATGTGCGTTCTCGTTCAGGGAATGAAGTGGAACCACTCATTAAAGTTAATTGGAATCAAAGTGCCCCTTATAATGTGTATTGTCCCCGCCAAACAGCTCTTGTGGGGTGTGTAGCGGTTGCGATGAGTCAGGCAATGAGCGTGCAGAGACATCCGTCTCGTCCTGTTGGCTCTGTTTCATACAGCAGTGCTAATTATGGTTCATTGAGAATAAATTTTGATGAGCAACGTGCCTATAATTGGGATGATATAATGTCAGGAGCAAATAATTATGATGAAGCAGCTCGATTGATGTATCATGCCGGAATGAGTGTTAAGATGGACTATGGAGAAGATGGCTCCGGAATACCATCAAATCAAGTGAGTCGCATTTCTAATGCTTTAAAAGAAAATTTCTCATATTCTGATGATGTAACCTATTATTGGCGAGACCAATATAGTGGCGATTGGAAACAATTAATTGTTAATGAATTGAATGCCGGTCGTGCCGTCATTTATAACGCCATTGACTCAAAAGGTGGTTATGGACACAGTTTTAACCTTGATGGATATGACAGCAATGGCTTGTTTAATGTCAATTGGGGTTGGGGTGGATATGGTGATGGCTATTTCTCTATTGACAACTTGCGTGATGGTCGCATGGGTATGAATTATGACACCGGTCATGTTGTAGTTGTAGGTATTGGAGCTCCTGATCAACCACTCAAAAGTATTTCTTTGAGTCACAATCGCATCGAAGAAAACTTGCCTGCCGGCTCGGTAGTTGGTGCTATTGAAGTAAATGGAGAAGCTCCCAAGTCAACTTATAAGTTGAGTGTTCATGGTGTTTACCAAAGTAACATAGGAGGATATGCCGAAGTCCCATTTGTAATAGAAAATGGTCTATTGAAGACTACTGAATCATTGACAACAACAGGAAAAACATGGAATATTGAAATTTCTGTTGCAGATCCCGAAAGTGGAGCAGAGCTTACTCAAGGATTTAAAGTTACAGTAGATGCTTGGGCAAGTTTGGAGGAAAAGACTAAATTGAGTTATGATAGACTTAGTCGCATGTTCAAGATTGTTACAAAGCACAATGTAACGTATAAGATTTATGACGCAAATAGTAATTTGATTCAAAGTGGGGAATTATCTCCATTGCCTGAATTAGAATTTAATGCATCAATTCTTCCTGCGGGAAAAAACAGAATTGAATTGCGTTGTAATGATGAGATTAAGAAACTAAACATTGTCACAAAATAAATTTTATAGGATATGAAACATTTGAAATTTACAATATTGGCGTTAGGCTTGACAATGTTCTATTCTTGTAGCTCAGGTGGCGAAGATGAGCCAATCCCCCCCGCATCAGGTGGTGATGTAACAGTTACAATCTCTACTGAGATATTGACGAAAGCTAATGTAACAACTGCTTTTGCAAGTGGTGATGCTATGAATGTGTTTCCAAAGACTTATGGCAAAATCGATGCTCCTAACCGTGTTGACAATGTGAAAGCAACACTTTCCGGAGCAAATTGGTCAATGTCTCCTGAGGTTAAAATCTCAAAAGGTGAGAATGCATTTATATATGCAGTAGCTCCTTATAATGTAGCATATACCGATGCAACTGCTATACCTGTAGATGTTTCGCAACAGATTGATTTGCTATATTCAGGCTCATATGTACCTGTTTCTTATACAACACATAATGCGAAGCTTGTAATGAAACACGCATTGTCGTTGGTGTCTTTTAATATCAGCAAACAAGGATATTCCGGTGCCGGAAATCTTTCAAAAATGTCGATATCAGGAGATAATGTATATACCAAAGGAACAATGAAGGTCGATAATGGGAAAATAACCGGAACATCTAAGGATGTATTTACATTTAATGTCAGCAAAAATATTTCGGAGGCAGGGTGGAGCGAAGATCTACCACGCATGTGGCAAATTCCATTCTCAACAAAAATAAATAAGGTAAACATTGCAATTACGATTGATAATGTAACTTATAATGTTGAATTCCCTGAGGTAGAAATGAAAAGCGGATATCAATATATCTTCCGCATGGTGTTGACCGATTATGGTCTTGAATTTATTCCCGGAGCAGTAGAAACAATCTCTTTAAATCAGGAAGAAGATGCGATGTCGGCTTTAAATGGTTATGGAGTATTGACTATTACTCACGTTGGAAGTGAATTAATGATACCTGCATTCACCGGAGATGATGTCTTTGGTACTATAACATGGGGCGATGGCGCAAGTTCATCATATAAGCCTAAGGCAACACATGTTTATTCAGGAACCTCAGAAAAAGAAGTTGTGATTGAAAGTTGGAATTCTACCGGGTTTGAACTTGAAAAATTAACAGGAATTGAAACAATAGATTTGACTTCTTATTAGAACAAGACCCTTATCAAATAATTAGTTTTTATGGGAGGTTGTGGTCGTAAAATCACAACCTCTTTTTTGTAGCTTGCATTTGGAAAGTAAATAATGTGTTTTTTGTGGAAATTATTTGGTTATTTAGGAGAAAGACTATAATTTTGCAATCTAAATAGTGAAAATAGTAATATGATTAATCAATACACTCAACTGCTACAAGTCGTGGTCGTCGTCCTAAGTACTCAGGAGGGTTAAGTTGTCGTGTGTATATAGATGTAATAAAATATAATCGATGCCTTCCCTCTCCACAAAGATAGGAAGGCATCTTGATTTAATAAAAATAACAGATTATGAGCAAACCGCTTAGAAGTGCAGCAAGCACACAGGGCCGTAGAATGGCAGGCGCACGCGCATTGTGGCGTGCCAATGGTATGAAAGAAGAACAAATAGGTCGTCCAATCATTGCTGTTGTGAATTCATTTACACAGTTTGTGCCCGGACACACTCATTTGCATGAAATAGGTCAAATTGTTAAGCAAGAGATTGAAAAACTTGGTTGTTTTGCAGCTGAGTTTAACACAATAGCTATTGACGATGGTATTGCAATGGGGCACGATGGAATGTTGTATTCATTGCCATCACGAGATTTGATTGCTGATAGCGTAGAATATATGGTTAATGCACATAAAGCTGATGCAATGGTGTGCATCTCTAATTGCGATAAGGTAACTCCCGGTATGTTGATGGCTGCAATGCGTCTTAATATCCCGGCGATATTTGTTTCAGGTGGACCAATGGAGGCAGGCCGTCTTGGAGATCGTGCGCTTGACTTGATTGATATAATGATTGATTCTGCCGATGAATCGGTTGATGATGAAACGGTAACAAAACTTGAACAGCGCGGTTGCCCAACATGTGGCTCTTGCTCCGGAATGTTTACAGCCAATTCAATGAACTCGTTGAACGAGGCTATTGGTCTTGCACTCCCAGGTAATGGTACAATCGTTGCTACTCATGCCAATCGCACAGAGTTGTTCCGTCGTGCGGCTCAAATCATCGTAAAAAATACTTTTGCATATTATAATGACGATGATGACAGCGTGTTGCCACGCAGTATTGCCACTCGTCAAGCAATGTTAAATGCAATGACTCTTGATATTGCAATGGGAGGCTCTACAAATACAGTGCTTCACCTTCTTGCTGTTGCAAATGAGGCAGGTGCTGATTTTACGATGGCCGATATTGATGCATTATCTCGCAAAACACCTGTGTTGTGTAAAGTTGCCCCGAATTCAAAATATCACATTCAAGATGTTAACCGTGCCGGTGGCATCATTTCGATCATGAAGGTGCTTGCCGATAATGGAATTGTTGACAAGTCGGTTAAACGTGTTGACGGCTTGACTATTGGTGACGCTATTGAAAAATATGCGATAGGTGGTTCTGAATTTGGAACAGATGCTGAAAAACTATGGAAAAGTGCACCGGGAGAAAAGAAAAACCTTGTTCTCGGCTCTCAAAATACTACATACACAGAGCTTGACCGCGATCGCGAAAAAGGATGTATTCGCGATTTTGAACATGCCTATGTCAAAGATGGCGGTCTTGCCGTTTTGAAAGGGAACATTGCTCTTGACGGCTGTGTAGTGAAAACCGCAGGAGTAGATGAAAGCATCTTCCATTTCCGCGGGACAGCTAAGGTATATGAATCACAAGAAGATGCTGTTAATGGAATCTTGCGTGATGAGGTTGTGGCAGGAGATGTAGTGGTTATTACTCATGAAGGGCCTAAGGGAGGTCCTGGTATGCAAGAAATGCTTTATCCGACAAGCTATATCAAATCAAAACATCTTGGCAAAGAATGTGCGTTGATTACCGATGGCCGTTTTTCGGGAGGTACATCAGGTTTGTCAATAGGGCACATCTCACCCGAAGCTGCTGCCGGAGGAAATATTGGACTTGTGCGCACAGGTGATGTTATTGATATTAATATACCTGAGCGAACAATAAATGTTGAACTTAGTGATGACGAACTTGCTGAACGCCGTGCTGAAGAAGAAGCTCGTGGAAAAGCAGCATTTACACCGGTAAAACGCAATCGTGAAATTTCAAAAGCATTGCGAGCTTATGCCGCAATGGTAACATCGGCAGATAAAGGTGGTGTGCGTGAACTTAATTAAGGTAGGAGGTCTCTCATAATTATAATACATAGATTAGAAAGTATATGAGTGAAAAGATAACAGGTGCTGAAGCATTGATAAAATCGTTGATAGCCGAGGGTGTTGACCGCGTGTTTGGTTATCCCGGAGGTGCGATTATTCCCGTATATGATAAGTTATATGATTACACAGAAGAGTTGAAACATATACTTGTGCGTCATGAACAGGGTGCTACACATGCAGCTCAAGGGTATGCACGTGTGTCAGGTCGCACAGGGGTGGTGATTGTAACATCGGGCCCTGCGGCAACAAATGTCATAACTGGGTTGAGCGATGCATTGATGGATAGTACACCTATGGTGGTCATTACCGGTCAAGTTGCCTCATCATTCCTTGGATCTGATGCGTTTCAAGAAACAGATGTTGTGGGAATAACACAGCCTATTACAAAATGGGCATATCAAATACGTAAAGCAGAGGATATTCCTTGGGCAGTAGCTCGTGCATTTTATATAGCAAATTCAGGTCGTCCCGGTCCTGTAGTGCTCGACTTGGCAAAAGATGCACAAGTGGGAACGCTTGATTGGAGTTACAAAAAATGTGATTTTATACGCAGTTATATTCCATATCCTGAAATAAATCAAGATGATGTGCAAGCAGTTGCCGATTTGATTAATGCTGCTGAGCGTCCAATGGTCTTATCGGGACATGGAGTAATGATCTCTGGCGCTGAAAAAGAACTTGCCGCTCTTGCAGAAAAGGCTGACATTCCTGTTGCAGCAACTTTATTAGGATTGTCTACAATTCCGTCAGACCATCCATTATATAAAGGGATGTTGGGGATGCATGGTAATATAGGTCCTAATATCAATACAAATCGTTGCGACTTGTTAGTGGCAATAGGTATGCGTTTTGATGATCGAGTAACCGGTGATACCTCAAAATATGCGCGTCAGGCAAAAATCGTTCATATAGATATCGATTCATCAGAATTTGATAAAAACATCAAAACAACAGCAACGGTGCATGGAGATGCTAAAGAAGTATTGACTAAGTTATTGCCATTGGTAAAAGAGACTAAACACACTGAATGGCTTAAGACATTTGATGTGTGTGATGCCGTTGAATATGAAAAGGTAGTTAAGCGCGAAGTATTCCCGGAATCAGGTCCAATGAACATGGGTGAGGTCGTACATAAAGTATCTAAGGCCACAGAGGATAAGGCTGTATTGATTACCGATGTGGGGCAAAACCAAATGTTCTCTTCTCGCTATTTCCGATACACATTACCTAAGAGTATCATTACATCTGGAGGTCTTGGAACAATGGGATTTGGTTTGCCGGCTGCGATTGGCGCCAAAATGGGAGCTCCTGAACGAACAGTGTGCTTCTTTACCGGTGATGGTGGATTGCAGATGACAATTCAAGAACTTGGAACAATATTGGAGTATGGAGTAGCGGTTAAAATTATATTATTAAATAATAATTTCCTTGGCAATGTGCGTCAATGGCAAGAATTATTCTTCCGTAGCCGTTTCTCTCAAACACCAATGATAAACCCTGATTTCGTTCAAATAGCGCAAGCCTATGGCATTGCATCAGAGAATGTTGAAACAAGAGAGCAACTTGATGCCGCAATTGAACGAATGGTGTCTCATGATGGTGCATATCTGTTGAATGTTAATATAGACCCCACAGATATGATTTTCCCAATGACACCAGCCGGTGCTGCGGTAGATGATATTATGCTCACTCCAACAGAAAAATATAAACTCGATTAAACGCTCAATAGATAATGGAAAAACAATTATTTACGGTAACGGTATTTTCGGAACATCAAGTTGGGTTGCTTAACCAAATCTCGATTATATTTACACGCCGTTGTCTCAATATTGAGAGTCTATCTGTTAGCCCTTCATCAATAGAAGGTGTTCATAAATTCACAATCACTTGTTATAGTGATAGAGTGATGATGGAAAAGGTTGTGAAACAGATAGAAAAACGCATCGATGTGTTGAAATCGTTTCTATATACCGATGAAGAGATTGTTTATCAAGAGGTGGCTTTGTATAAAGTGCCAACAGACAAATTACTTGATGAGAAAAATCTTGAAGTGATAATACGTAATCACAATGCTCGTATCCTTGAGATAACACGAGAATATACTATTATTGAAAAAACAGGTCATTCTGATGAGACAGAGGCATTGTTTGAGGAGTTGAAACGTTACGATATACGTCAATTTGTGCGTAGTGGTCGTGTAGCTGTTACAAAATCTCCTGTTGAATATGTTGATAGATTTATAGAGGAACAAAATCGCAGAAAAGAAAGTTTGAAATAAAATATGTCAGAAAGAGTCCTCAAAGAATATTGCCACGAATATTTTCTTACTGCTGGGGAATGTAATGCTAAGCAGCAGATGCCTTTTATGATGCTTGCACAGCGAGTGATTGAGGTGGCAACTGAGCATGCCAATAGAATAGGTGTGGGATATGATGTAATGATTAAAGATAACCTTGCTTGGGTATTGAGTCGCTTATCAATAGAAATGACTCGTATGCCTAAAGTTAATGAGACTTATCGTTTAATTACATGGATTGAAAACTATAATCGTCATTTCTCTGAACGTAATATGGAGGTACAGGCTGAGAATGGTGAAGTGTTGGGTTATATTCGCACAATATGGGTTGCTATTGATATGACAACTCGCACACCTGGCGATTTGTCAAAGTTAGAATTATTGGCCGTAACGGTTTCTGATCGTCCATGCCCAATTGCTAAGCAAGGTCGTATGCGTCCAATTGCTGATGTGTCACAACAAAGCGAGTATCGTTTCCGTTATAGTGATATTGATTTTAATATGCATGTCAATAGTGTAAAATATATCGAATTGCTGATTAATCAATGGTCACTTGACTATCATCTTACTCATGATATTTCTCGTTTTGAAATTGCCTATCTCCAAGAGTCTCATTTTGGAAATGATGTAAAAGTAAATATTCTTCAGTCCGAAAATGTAGCAGATGCAGAGATTGTGGGTGAAAAAGGTGTGCTGTGTCGCTCTCATATTGTGTTTTGATGAAAAAATGACACGAAAACATGTAAAATAATAGCAAAATATTTTATTTTAAGGATAAAATAAGTAAATTTGCAACGAATTTAAAATAGCAAATAAACAAAATTAAATAATTATGGCAAAAATGAATTTTGGCGGAGTAGAAGAAAATGTAGTCCTCCGCGAAGAATTTCCTTTGGAAAAAGCAAGAGAAGTACTTAAAGACGAGACAATCGCGGTAATCGGTTATGGCGTTCAAGGTCCTGGTCAAAGTATGAATCTTCGTGATAATGGTTTTAATGTAATCGTAGGTCAACGCCAAGGCAAAACTTTTGAAAAGGCAATTGCTGATGGTTGGGTGCCTGGAGAAACACTTTTCAGCATTGAAGAAGCATGTGAAAAAGCTTCTATCATCATGTGTTTGCTCTCTGACGCAGCAGTTATCTCAGTGTGGCCTACAATCAAACAATATTTGACAGCAGGTAAAGCTCTTTATTTCTCTCACGGTTTTGCTATTACTTGGAGCGATCGCACAGGAGTAGTTCCTCCTGCTGATGTTGACGTTATCTTGGTTGCTCCTAAGGGCTCAGGTACATCACTTCGCACAATGTTCCTTGAAGGACGTGGCTTGAACTCATCTTATGCTGTTTATCAAGATGTAACAGGTCGTGCAATGGATCGCGCATTGGCTCTTGGTATTGGTATTGGTTCAGGTTACTTGTTTGAAACAACTGTAGAACGTGAAGCTACATCAGACCTTACAGGTGAACGTGGCTCGTTGATGGGTGCAATCCAAGGTCTATTGCTTGCTCAATATGAAGTATTGCGTGAAAATGGACACACTCCTTCTGAAGCATTCAACGAAACAGTGGAAGAATTGACTCAATCTTTGATGCCATTGTTTGCTAAAAATGGTATGGACTGGATGTACGCTAACTGTTCAACAACTGCTCAACGCGGTGCTCTTGACTGGATGGGCCCATTCCACGATGCGATCAAGCCTGTTGTTCAAAAACTTTATAATAGCGTTAAAACAGGTAATGAAGCTCAAATTTCAATCGACAGCAACTCTCAACCTGACTATCGTGTGAAACTTGAAGAAGAATTGAAAGCATTGCGTGAAAGCGAAATGTGGCAAACAGCAGTTACTGTTCGTAAACTTCGTCCAGAAAACAATTAATCAGAATAGATTTTTTTCATAATCCCAAACGCTCCGACTTGTGATAAGCCGGAGCGTTTTTTTTGTCTTTAGAGTTATGACCGGAGCTATAACATCTGTTGCCTATGGCGATGGATTACTCTGCAAAATCGCCGAGTATTTAGTACAATCGCATGGTCGGGAGTCTTGATGCGCAATACAAAATGGCAAAGCAAAGAGATAATACCACGAAGTAGTTACACAATTGTGAACACCATAATGGAGCGTTAGCGTAATTGTGGGAAAGGTGACTCACACTCCTCACTACATCGAAGAAGTTGCACAATGAGTTAACTTTTTAATTTGAGAGTAGGAGGAGTAAGGGAAGAAAGTATTAGTAATGTGACTGAGGGGTATAAAAAGAGGCCGTATCATGATACGACCTCTAAGTATGGTTTTTAATGGAGTTATTATTCTGCTTCTTCGATAGTAACAGCACGACCAAGAGCTTGGTATTTTTCACCAAGGTCAACAAGGTTGTTATGGTTGATTGTTACTTCAAATTGTTCAGCTGGAACACCTTCACGGATAAGTTGTTTTTCTACACTTGCTGCACGGTTTTTGCGAAGGCGAGTATTGATTTTATCATTACCTGTGTAGTTATCAGCCCAACCTGTAATAACGTATTTTGTGTTAGGATTATCTTTCATTACTTCAGCACAAGATTTAACAATCTCAATATCTTTGCGAGTAAGTTTAGATACATTGATTGGGAAATATACTGTAGCAAGAGGAGCTTTTTCTTCGATAACCTCTTTTTCAACAGGACGTTCCAAACAAGCTTTGAGTTGTTGCTCTAAATCAGCGATTTTAGCATCGGCAGCTTGAAGACGAGCAAGGATTGCATCGCAGTTTTCAGGCTCTGGACATACTGGAACGATAGGAGCGCTCCATTCACGTTTTTTGAATAAGTA
>JAFXGB010000259.1 GCA_017520235.1 Muribaculaceae bacterium
AATCACTCATTACCGGGTATCGCACAAATCGGCTATGTCATGTGCGATTACAGCTGTTTACGATATTAGGAGTTTGAGGGCGAGGAAGGAGAGACGGTGGGCATTAAGATGATGGCGAGCGATTTCAAGTGTGCTGTCGGCATCTCTGTTGCAGATGGCTATATGGCTACTTCCTAAAAAGGGAATAACGTTATCCCAAAAATCAGATTGTAGCTCTGTCTTAATCCATTCTTTGCATTTGCGCTTTGATGCAAATGGGTTGACTAACTGTTGTGAGATAGAGTAAATAAATGAATTGACCGCGCCACAAGCAAGTGCGTGCAAGTTCTCTGCGGTTGATGCATTTATCTCTTCTAACACAGAACGACACCTATTGTATAACTTTTTGTCATCTTCCCATGTATCTGTTGCTGATTTTTTTGAAGCACCTCCTGTTGTCCAATTGTAGCCGATATAATCAATCCATCCTAAAGATGCATCGGTATTGAATATGCGTATATTGGTTAGCATATCTTCACCATAGAATTCATGCTCAGCTGTAGTCCAAACGGAATTTAGTAACTCCTTTCGATAAAACTTATCCCATAAAGATAAAGGAAATCCGAGTTTACATAGAAGATTTGGCATAAGCTCAATCGAATTGTAAATTGTCTTTTTGAAATATTTATCAGGATAAAATATAGTGATTTTGAATTTTAGATATTTATGGTAATGCTGACTGCCCATCATTACCATATCTAAATTGTGAGATTTAGCGTGGGAATATAATTGTTCTATTGCATTTTTCTCTAAAGAGTCGTCGGCATCAAGGAATTGGATATATTCTCCTTGTGCAATTGAGAGTCCTGTTAAACGACTTTGATTGAGTCCCATGTTTTTGTTATGGGAAATAAGTTTGACACGATTGTCTGTGGATGCAATTTGCTTAACAATTTCAGCAGTCTTGTCGGGAGATGCATCGTTGACAACAATAATCTCGATGTTTTTTAGCGATTGAGCAGTTGCCGATTTTATTGCACGAGCGATGCTTTTCTCCTCGTTGTAGGCCGGTATTATGATGCTGATAGGAATCATTGTTTAAATATTGAGGTGATGAGATAAATGAAGTAATTTTTGCGTTCTGCCTTTAATCGCTGTTTGCCATGCGAAATTAGCATGTTGATATCGTTTAGATTTATTTGTGGAGATAGGCGTTTACTTATGTCATGCCAAAAAATGGAATTTATCTCTGTTGTCAACCACTTTTTAATACTTTGGATTGATTTAAAGGGATTAAATAATTGTAATGCGATATTACCGATTAAATCATCATATAAGTTTTTTGTAATAATATTGGCATATTGTGGATTTTCTTTGATTTGAGATAATGATGAGATGAGTTGATAGAGGATTTTTATATCATTCCATCTTAATAAACAATCAAATCCTGTGTTGCCTAAATTGTAATTATATTTTTGTTCCTCTAAGACAGCAAATTTATTTACATAATTCATTAATTGAATATTGAAGATAAAATCTTCCCCATAAGAACACCTATATGGTACTAAATTGCACGATGTAATTAACCCCCGTCGATATATTTTGGAACACATGCTTGGCGATATTTTTTTGTTAATTAAAATATCACTGAATTTATGTATTTCTAAAGAACGCTTTGGCGCATAGGCATTGATTTTGTGAAAAACACAATTGGCCTTGTATCCCATTTCGACTATGTCGGCATCGTTTTTTTGTGCGGTAGCTACAAGAGATGAAATTGTGTCATGGTCAATAGTGTCATCGGCATCAAGGAATGATATATATTTGCCAACAGCATTGTTTATGCCATGTAATCGAGCATTGAAAGTCCCTTGGTTGCAATCTAATGAATATAGCTTAATGCGCGTGTCTTTTAACGCAAGTTTTGAGACAATGTTTGGGGTTTTATCAGTCGAGCAATCGTCGACAACGATAATTTCGATGTCGTGCATGTCTTGTTGTTGAGCCGATTTTATTGCACGAGCAATAAGTTTCGCCTCATTATAAGCAGGAATGATGATGCTGACTAATGGTTGATTGGATTTCATAGTTCAAATATAGTGATTATTGGTTAAAGTTGTGCTAATTTGTGGGGAATTCAAGGAGTTGTGCAAAAGATTTTTTATTTTTGCATTATAAAAGAATAATTAAAACAGAATTAATCCTAATTATGGCTAAAGTAAAAGGTGCCGTAACGGTTAATCAGGAGCGTTGCAAGGGTTGCGACTTGTGTGTCGTAGCTTGCCCTACCGATGTGTTAATGCTTCAACCAAAGGAGGTTAACAATCGAGGCTATCATTTTGCATTTATGAAAAATCCTGATGCATGTATAGGTTGTGCGTCATGTGCAACAGTGTGTCCCGATGGTTGCATTGAAGTTTATCGAGTAACCATCAAGTAATAACAAGATTAATCTTATATACAAAATATGGAAGAAGTAAGATTGATGAAAGGAAACGAAGCGATAGCGCATGCGGCAATCCGTTATGGAGCCGATGGCTATTTTGGTTATCCTATTACTCCACAGTCAGAAATTCTTGAAACACTTGAAGCTGAAATGCCTTGGGACACAACCGGAATGGTTGTCCTACAGGCAGAAAGTGAAGTGGCAGCGATAAACATGGTGTATGCCGGAGCGGCATGTGGAAAGGCTGTGTTTACATCATCGTCAAGCCCTGGTGTGAGCTTGAAACAAGAAGGTATATCATATATTGCGGCAGGGGAGTTGCCCGCTCTCATTGTAAATGTGATGCGTGGCGGTCCCGGTCTTGGAACAATTCACCCCTCACAAGCTGACTATTTCCAAGCGACTAAAGGTGGCGGACATGGAGACTATCACTTGATAGTTCTTGCTCCATCAAGTGTGCAAGAGATGGCGGATTTTGTTACACTTGGTTTTGATCTTGCGTTTAAATATCGTACTCCGGCAATGATTCTTGCCGATGGTATCGTTGGTCAGATGATGGAGAAGGTTGTGTTACCTCCTTTCCGTCCTCGTCGCACCGATGAGCAGATTGCTGAACAATGTCCTTGGGCAGTAACCGGGCGACCGGCTACGCGTAAGCCCAATATTATGACAACACTTGAACTGGATTCTTATCAAATGGAACGTAATAATGAGCGTTTCCAGCGTACATATAAGATGATTGAACAAAACGAGGTGCGTTATCAAGAATATTATACTGAAGATGCTGATTATCTAATCGTTGCATTTGGTTCAATAGCCCGCATCTGTTTGAAATCAATAGAGGAACTTCGTGCTCAAGGAATTAAGATAGGACTTATAAGACCCATTACGCTATGGCCGTTCCCCTATGAACGTATTGCAGAACTATCAAAACAAGTAAAGGGGATGTTGTGTGTTGAAATAAATGCAGGACAGATGATCGAAGATGTGCGCCTTGCTGTTGAAGGTCGTGTACAGGTGTGTCATTTTGGCCGTTTAGGAGGAATTGTTCCAAATCCTAATGAGGTTGTAGATGCATTTAATTCATATTTCTCAGATGCTAAAAAATAAAGGAGTTATGACAGTAGAAGAAATAATAAAGCCTGAAAATCGTGTATATGCAAAGCCTCGTTTGTTAAACGATAATCATATGCACTATTGCCCCGGATGCAGTCATGGCGTTGTGCATCGTCTCATTGCCGAGATTGTTGAGGAGATGGGCATTGAGGATAAAACAATAGGAATTGCTCCTGTGGGATGCGCAGTGTTTGCCTATAATTATGTCGATATAGATTGGATTGAGGCAGCTCATGGTCGTGCTCCGGCAGTTGCAACAGCGGTAAAACGTCTAAATCCCTCGCGCATGGTGTTTACCTATCAGGGCGATGGCGATCTTGCTGCTATTGGTACATGTGAAACAATTCATGCTGCTAATCGAGGCGAAAATATTACAATTATATTTATAAATAATGCTATTTATGGCATGACAGGAGGTCAGATGGCACCTACAACGCTTGAGGGTATGAAAACATCTACAACTCCCTATGGCCGTCGCATAGACTTGAACGGATATCCATTAAATATAACAAAGTTGGTGGCTGAACTTGATGGAACATGTTATGTTACACGTCAGGCAGTACACACTCCTGCTGCTGTGCGCAAGACAAAAGCTGCAATCAAGCAAGCATTTAAAAATTCAATGGAAGGTCGTGGCACTTCATTAGTCGAAATTGTGAGTACATGTAACTCCGGATGGAAGATGTCGCCGGTTGCAGCCAATAAATGGATGGAAGAAAACATGTTTGCTAAGTATCCTCTTGGTGAAATCAAAAACACAGTAAAGTAATGAAAGAAGAAATAATAATAGCCGGTTTTGGCGGACAAGGAGTGCTTTCAATGGGTAAAATTCTTGCCTATGCTGCACTAATGGACAACCTTGAGGTTACATGGATGCCTTCTTATGGTCCTGAACAGCGAGGTGGTACAGCAAATGTTACTGTTATTTTGAGTGATGCCCCCATCAGCTCACCTATCCTTGATGCATTTGACACAGCTGTGATTCTCAATCAGCAAAGTTTGGATAAGTTTGAGTCAAAGGTTAAACCCGGAGGCACATTGATTTATGACCCATATGGAATTCATCATGCACCCACTCGCACTGATATCAATGTAATCAGTATCGATGCAATGGAAGCAACATTTGATATGGAAAGTGCAAAAACCTATAATATGATTGTTCTTGGTGCATTGCTCAAAGTCAAGCCATTGGTACCGATGGAGAGCGTTATAAATGGACTTAAAAAGACTTTGCCAGAACGTCACCACCACCTAATCCCAATGAATGAAGCCGCAATCACTCGAGGCATGGCATTAGTAAAATAAAGCCCATTTTTACAAAATAGTGTAATGCTAATATATACAAAAAGCGAGCAGAATTTTCCGCTCGCTTTTTATTATTATCTGGTGAATTTTATATTCTGTTATTACGTGATTGAATGTAGTAACAGCATAATTTCGCAGATTATGGCTCAACTATTACTGTTGCTCCATTTACTTTAACCAAGCTTGCATAAGCTGCAGCATCAGCATCTACCCAAACAGGGTTAACTGCATCGGCAGCAACCTTAGAGATGTCATTGCCTTCGCCCCAATTGATAACTGCACCGGCTACAGATTTAACCAAAACAGCTGCTTTTTTAGCAGATTCAAATGATGAATTGCTGATGCTCAAAGTAACCAATGCAGGAGAAGTTACATATTGTTCATCAATCTTGATGGCACGACCAGCCGATACAACATTCAATTTGTCAATTGTTACGGTTTGACCTTCTGCTGTGATCCAAATAGCATATTTGTCGCCAGTACCTTTAATTGTAACATTGTTCAAAACAGAAGATTTGCCTACATTATCTAAAGCAACTTCTTTCTCGAAGATTACATCCTCAATAACATAGTTACAGTTGCTGAAACGAACGTTCCAAGCATTCCAAGTTCCAGCGCTGTTACCTGTGCTTGTCATAGTCCCATTCTTGATAGTAATAGTAGCATCGGCATTCTTAGCTCCAATAGCCGACCAATATGTAGTAGTGATATTGAGTTTATTACCATTCAAGTCAATTATTATGTTTTTAGTGTTTTCTCCGCCTAACTTATATTCACCACTACCGGCAGTAATAGATCCAAGCGAAGTAATAGGTAGGTCAATGTCTGCGCTTAGGATGACAGAAATAAGTTCTACATCTGCAGTTAGGATATTTGCTAATGTAGTCGCATCAGTAATTTTTGCAGGAGAAACTGTGTAAACATCACCATTTTGAGCTACTTCAAAACCAGGAGCTACAAAGCCATTTGGATGTGTAGCATTCCAAGAAGCAAGTTCAGTACCAGGTTCTGCTGGGTTGAATTTAACGAAAGAACCGCCATAAACATTAATGCCACCAGTACATTGGTCGTGCATATTTATAGCCGCGTATACGCCATTTTTATTAGCATAACTTGTTTTGTCAGCTTCTTTAGCTTCGAAAGTACCACCATAGATATTAACAACACCATTGCCGCTTGCATAAATTGTAGAAGCAGGAGATTCAGCAATAGTAGATCCAATGAATGTTCCTCCTTCGATGTTAACTACAGCACCTGTGTTGCCACGAGCCCAGATAGCACGAGTGTTACCAGTGATTGTTCCTTCACCTTTAATAGTCAAGTTCCCATAAGCAATGATAGCATCACCTTCTTCCAATTCAGCGCTTTCGTTTCCGATTGTGAGGTTATGCCCATTAAGGTCAATAACAAGAGATTTGCCTTCAGCAAGAGTCAATGTACCATCGATTTCAACATCGCCTTCGAGAGTGTATTCACCACCAAATTCAAATGCAGTGAGGATACCATAATTCTTTTCGTTTTCATCTTCGAAAGCATCATCGATTTCAACTTTAAGTTCTGTTTCAGCCATGAAGAAGTTACCTGTAAGGGTAGTCAACCAATTGCGTTTAACAGGAACGTCAAGTTTAGAAAGGTCTTTAGTGTAAGTTGTGTTGTCATCAAAAGTAACAACTACGCTTTCAATGTTGATAATTTCACCTTCAGCAGTAGCAGGGATATAGTCAACAAGGATAGTTTTAGCGTCAGCTTCGTTAGAGTAAGCAACAAGTTCAGCAGGACCAAATGCTTTTTCTGTACCAGCAGCCCAAACACCTGTAGTAGGGTTAAGTTCAGTAGCTTGAGCTTGACGATAAGTAACAGCTACTTTAGCAACTTTTTTACCAAGTTGTTCTTCTGCAGCAGCAAAGTCTTCAGCGATGATGCGAAGTTTAGCAGTAGCACGTTTCAAAGTAGCTGACATTGTAGGCTCAGCCTTAAGAGTAGTAGAAACATAGTAAGCATCAACAGTTTCGTCGTTGATAGCGTTAGCTTCAGTTTGAGCAGTTAGGTCAGTAATGACACCATCCATTTGAGCATAAGCTACAAGTTGATAGTTTTCACCGATAACAAGAGTAGGTTTGAAAGTAACAGCAGCGTTAGCATTAGGAATAGCTGCGGCTTTGTTATCACGCCAGATTTCAGTGCCGTTGTAGTAAAGAGCGGCAGTGAAAGTTACTTCACCTGTGCAGTTTGAAGCACCACCAAGAGCTGAGTTAGTGCCGGCAGCACGTTTGTTAATAGTTTCAGGAAGTTGAACAGAGATAGCAACTTCTTGTTCTGTCCCAGTTTCAGGACCAGCGAATTTTTCGCTGCTACAAGCGGTCAATAATAGACCGGCTGCGAGGAAAGAATAAAACTTCTTCATAGTTAATAAATTTAGTGTTAGTTAATAATTTGTTTTATATTGTTAATTTCTTGTCGTCTATTTTTGATGTTTTTTCTCAGTTATTATTTGTTTTGGGCATATAGGAATAGGGAATAACGAACTCATCCTCAAAACCATCGTCAATTTTAATACCTCCCGAGCCTTTAGATGTGGCAAGGAATTTACCTACAATAACCGTTAAATAGTCGGCGTAAAGAGGTATTTCTATATTTTTATTTGTTGAAAGTTGAACGCCTTGAGGATTGTGTACAGCCATATTGACATGAACGTATGATATATCGCCATTGACAAATGAGTAGTCATCAGCGACACACACAGTTGTTTGCTCCTCAAATTCATATACACGAGGATTCATTGAGTAGCTCATGCCGGTAACACCATCGCGAGGTTTCTCTTCAAGGACCGAGTAATCTACATTAATGAAAGAAGGGTACATTATAGAAACATTATTTTGCTCAACAGGAGTACTTGACAAATTCAAATAGGAGTCATAGTCGGTAGCCAATATCACATAACGACCTTGCGGACGAATGAGAGTAGTTTCGTAGTGGCGTTCTTGTCCTTCAAAATCGACGCGTGAGACTTCAAAATCATAGGCTTGTGAGAAGCAATCGCGTTGGTCGTTGTTTTCACATGTGCGGCGCAATTCAAGATCACTATGCAATACGTTCAAATTATGGGTATCGTAGTAATAGTCGTCAATAGTCCCTTTAGGGGTGAAATCGCTCCAAGCCAGAAGTGTATATCGTCCTGATGGCGCACGGAATTGAATAGTGTGATAGGGGACCTCTTGATTAAAGTCAAGGATAGTGGTATCACGTTGAATGAGTGTCGCACTACCATTGCGAATGTCATCACGGGAGCCGTCATAAATTTCCCACACTAATCGCATATCCCAGTGTTCGGTGTCAACCGCTGTTTTCGCCAAGTGTTGCGAAAGCGTAGCTCTAATATCAGAACGAGAATTAGGGAAACGATAATCTTTGGCACTAAAAATTACGCGTGATTCATTAGTGTATTCGATTACTGAATATATCTCGGGCCCTGCAGTTTTGACATTCATTGTGAGGGTTACCAAAGCGTCTCCGGCATCGGGGTGCTCGTGAATAGTGCTATGGCAACTTGTCAACGCGAGAATAAAAATGGGTAATATGTAATTCAATAATCGTTTCATTAATCGGTAATTCCTTTCACGATTTTAGAACGACGAGGTATCCACCATTTGTAGGTGAGAGTGACGCCGGCACGAGTGAGTCCATAATACCAATCTTCCCCTTCCCCACATTTTTGTCAGTTGGGGAGATTATAGAATTTGTCATATTTAT
>JAFXGB010000260.1 GCA_017520235.1 Muribaculaceae bacterium
ATTCTTTTTACCGCCGACATTATTACCACTATTTCCACCGTTTTTAAATGCAAAAGCAAGTCCGAAAAATGCTGCACAGATAATGAGAATTTGAAGAATTATTTCAAATATAACGATAATGACTCCGATAATAGCCACTATCGATGCGATAATATACACTATTCCAAACACAGTAAATGCAGTGCCAGCAACCGTGCCAAGAATTTTTACATTCTTTCTGAGTGATATTAAAATGCCAATACCTAATGCTGCTAAAAATGTTACTATCGAAAGTATATCTCGCAGAGTCGAACCTATTCCCATTGATGTTAATGAAATGACCGCAACTATCCACAAAGGGATGCATATGGCAAGGCTTATAGTCATTGGTTTAATTGACAAATTTTCGTTACTATTTTCCCCTAATAGCAATTGCTCATATATTTTAATGCTAAACAATTGAAATGCAACAAAGAGCATAAACGGAATGGCGCGAATCAGTGAGCCCCAAAATCCATAATTATCCATAGAACACCACCAAAAGACATCAGTGCCTAATGTCAGATAAGCCCACACTTCCATCAATGATGCAATAATCATACATCCCGGCACCATATACAGAGCAAGTTCCTTGATTGTTTTGGATTTAAACCCTAAAAACGTAAAGACAATAGCCAATATGAAAAACAATGCTATTATGGCATAAGGGGTAAATGTTGCAAAGAATTTTCCTGACCATGAGTGATTTACGCGTTCGCGAGTATCGCCGAATATATCCTCTACTCCTTCTGGGTTATCTTCACTAAACAATAGGTATTTTGATCTCACACCATACTCTTTCCCATCTATTTCTATTGCGCCATAACTTTTCTTCCCTTTAAGTAACCGTGTTACTTCCACCTCTTCGCCCATAGCCATCTTGAACACGGGCTCTCCTAAGGTCTCTGTGTCGGAATTATCATTGGTAAGAGTTATTTTATATACCTCCACCGAATCACCGAAGTTATCATCAATGATATATTTCTGTGCCAATATTGGCAATGCAAATGTTGTTAATAAACTAAGTAACAATACAACTCGTTTCATGCCTTATTTTGGTGAGATTCTATAAGATTATAATTATCATTAGTGAGTAGTCAGAACCTCATTTAAGACTATCGCTAATGCAGTAGTTCTTGCACGATTGATTAAATAGTATTACAAATTTAGGTTTAGACGATGCTAAAAATGAGTCAAATTGTCAAAATGATGCGTCAAATTATCAAAAACAGGAGTGTTTGCCATCTATCTTGCCGAGCTGAGATGCTCGTGCCGATAATTTGAAGGTGTAACACCATGCTTTTTGACGAACGCACGGCGGAATGTGGAAAGGGAGTTAAATCCTGATGAAGATGATATTTCGTCGAGAGACATTTTTTCGTTTTGACTCATTAGCTTTTCGGCATGATCGAGTCGCATGTTGTTGATATAGTCAGTAAATGACGAGTGGCAATTAGTGTTTAGATATTCCGAAAGGTAGCTGCGGTTTGTGCCAATGAGGCGAGCTACATCAGAAATGGAAATATCGGGGTTTAAGAATATATGCTCCTGCTCAAATAGTTTGTTGAGAGCATGAGTAAAGGGGTGTTCTTTGATATCTGTGGCAATATCGTTTGTAATAGAATTATTTAAATGGTAGGTATTTTCGATATTATAATATATTATGTACCATGCAATGCCTGAAACGATATAATATACCATATCAAATATTGTACTTGGATATATACATGATAATATCCAAATACTGATGGCTATTAGGAATGAATATGTGATGTTTAGTATCGCTTTGTATTCCGGGTTGCGATGCGGGATCGTCTTAAGTGAGAGGAATGTAGCTGTGATAATGAATATTGTATAGATGGTTGCCGTTATGATTGTGATGAGTATGATTGTAGAGCTATGAAAGATGCAGTAGAGTGATAACAAAACCCCAAAAGGGAGTAGGTGTAAAGTCGCTCTTGGTAAGGTCATGCTTCGAGGACGATTTAGCTCAAACATAGAAATTCCGATAACTGGTATAGCCAATTGGTCGATCATGGTTATCCAATTAACTCGATCCATGTGAGAATCGACTTGAGTATGGTATATTATTAAATCTTTAATATTGAGTAGAACCCACAGAGATAAAAGTATGCCGGTAAAAAGTTTAATGCGTACACGATATTGTCGCAATAATTTGCACGCAAATATTGCAATCAGTAGGAAGTAAGCACCTTGAGCAAAGAAGAATAAAATATTATTTCCTATAAAGAGTTCGTTCATTGTACTACAAATATAGATATTATTTATGTATTACATCATATATTTGCGACAAAATGGTATTTTATGTAAGCAGCTTGA
>JAFXGB010000261.1 GCA_017520235.1 Muribaculaceae bacterium
AGTGGTAGTGGTATCGGGCAACATGCCGTTTTCGTAAGAGCGCACACCGGTGGGGCGGTTTTTATATTGGTAACGAGAATAAGTACCGGCAGCAGTCACAGTAACATTGGGAGTGATTTTGTAGGCCATACCTATTTCTACACCTTTATATGTTTTATGAACACCTTTTAATACATAGTTCATAAATGATTCGTATTGGTCATCGTAGAACGCAGTACGTTCGGTTTGATCCCACATTTCGGTCCAGAACCCTGTGATGCTACCACGGAAACGACGATAGTTCCAGTTGTAGCTGATGTCGCCTGAAAGGATACGTTCGTTTTGAAGTCCGTCGATAGCGTCATCTTTGATACGTGGAGATATGTAGGCATATTCAAAAAGAGGAGCGCGGGTTTAATACAATCCGTTAACGGTAAAGAAATTGTGTCCGTCGAGTTTGTAAGTGGCTCCGGCTTTGAATCCGGCGTTATCGAAACGGTGAGTTTCGCCTTTGCCATAAGAATTATCGGGAGCGTGACCATTGCGCATGTTGCCTTCGCGGAAGAATTGAGTGTAGCTCACGTTAAATCCGTAGTTGATATCCCATTGAGGGAGAGTGATCATATTTTGAATCCATGCGTTGGCTTTCACTGCATAGATGTCGTAGTCGTAGCCAAAACGATCTCCTTTTTGCACCTTGCGGTTAGGGTTGTTAAGGTCGTTTTGAAGCATTTGAGGATTGTCGGGGAAGTCGCGTTCGGCAAATTTATCTACGTCGAGCCAATATTCGCCACCGAGAAGATCGCGAACGGTTTTGAAGTAAGAGGCTTTGGTGTAGTTGAAGCTAATGCCGGCTTGCAGCGACATGATATTGTTGATACGGTGGTTGAGCATTGAGTTGAACAATGCGTTGAATTGATTGCTATGGCGGTTTTCAACAATGTAAGATGATCCGAGAGGAGTGTTTCCCGGAACTCTGTTGTGTTCGTTGTTGAGGTAGTTGGCTTGATACATCTCGTCCCAATTTATTTGACGCATTTCTTCGCTATTGCGCCAAAGGTCGGTATAGAGATCAAATGCCTCTTGGTCATCTTTGAAGAAAGAAGGAAGATTGCGATAGTAATCGGGTTTTGGGTTTGCTGCATTTCCACTCCAGTTGAGGTCAGATTTATTGTAGTTAATCCAACGGATACCGGCAGCGGTGTTGAGTGTTGTTCCTTTATTAGGTTTCCACAACCAGTTGATAATGGTTGTAGGGTCGAAAGTCTCAACTATGCGAGCATTGCGTTTTTTGCCGTCTTGCCAACCCCAGTTGGGATTATAAAGGTTATCATCGGCAAGTTCATAAGCTTCTTCAAAAGTGGCAGAAGCAGTACCGCGTTGAGTTGGGGCTCCATATGTGGTTATCGCAATAGAGTGTTGAGGATTAAATACTTTTTGCAAGGCGAGGAAATATCCCCAAGAGTTGTAGAAAGTACCGGGTTGTTCACCTTCGTCGGCATATCGACCGATAGCAGAAGCGGTAAAAGCCCAGCCATGTTTGTTGAGGCCGGTAGAATAAGTTGCCATTGCACGCATCTTATAGTTGCTATTGGTATAAGAGATGCTACCATTGAACCCGGGAGCATAGTCGGCAGCCATAGTGTTGAAGTTTACTG
>JAFXGB010000262.1 GCA_017520235.1 Muribaculaceae bacterium
GATTTAACCGAGGAAAATGGTTGGATGCCTGACTTTGAAGCATTGGAACGCCTGCCTCTTGACAAAATCAAATTGATGTGGATAAATTATCCACACATGCCAACAGGGACTCCGGCTACAATTGAATTATTTAAGAAAATAGTAGATTTCGGACATCGCCACAATATCGTTATTGCACATGATAATCCTTATAATTTTATATTAAATAATGAGCCATTGAGCTTGTTGCAAGTTGACGGTGCACGAGAAATCGCTATTGAAATGAATTCCATGAGCAAATCTCATAACATGGCAGGATGGCGTGTCGGCATGTTGGCATCAAATCCCAAATTTATAAATTGGATTTTGAAAGTCAAGTCAAATATAGACTCAGGCCAATTCAAGCCTCTGATGCTTGCTGCTGTTAAAGGATTGCAGGTAGATGCCGAATGGTACGATACATTAAATTCAGTATATGCTTCACGTCGTGCGGTGGCTGAGGAGATTATGCGAGAATTGGGTTGCCGATTTGATGAAACGCAACGTGGAATGTTCTTGTGGGGACGTATTCCTGACGATGAGGCATCAAGTGAGGCTCTTGCCGATAAGGTATTATATGATGCACGAGTGTTTATTACTCCGGGATTTATATTTGGAAGCAATGGTGAACGATATGTGAGAATATCGCTATGTGCAACAGAGGAGAATATGCGTCGTGCATTGGATAGAATAAAAGAAATGAAAAATCAAAAGAAATAAAGAAATGAAAAATTTACAACCCATCACCTTCGAAGGTGTTGATGCAACAAAACCACTAATTATTGCCGGTCCGTGTAGTGCCGAAACAGAAGAACAAGTGCTTACCACAGCAAGAGAACTTGCAAATAATGGTATTAAAATATTCAGAGCCGGAATTTGGAAACCTCGCACTAAACCGGGTGGTTTTGAGGGTGTTGGTGTCGAAGGTCTCGCATGGCTAAAAAAGGTAAAAGAGGATACCGGGATGTTTGTGAGTACAGAAGTTGCGACAAAACAACACGTTGATGCCGCTCTTGAAGCCGGTGTAGATCTTCTTTGGATAGGTGCGCGCACATCTGCCAATCCATTTGCCATGCAAGAAATTGCCGATGCGTTACAAGACGCTGGGGTGGATGTCCCTGTGTTGGTGAAAAACCCTGTAAACCCCGACCTTGAATTGTGGATAGGTGCGATGCAACGCATTTATAATGCCGGTATTCGTCGCATAGGTGCAATTCATCGCGGATTTAGTGCTTATGGGAAACATCTATATCGCAATCTCCCACAATGGCACATACCCATTGAATTGCGTCGTCGCATGCCTCAGTTGCCCATCATTTGCGATCCAAGCCACATTGGTGGCAAGCGTGAACTTGTTGCATCGCTTTCCCAACAAGCATTTGACATGGGCTTTGACGGACTGATTATTGAGAGTCATTGCGATCCTGATTGTGCATGGAGTGATAAGAGTCAACAAGTTACGCCCGATGTGCTTAATTTCATTTTAAATACCCTTGTGCATCGAGATGCTACCCAATCTACTGAAAGTTTAGGTCTGTTGCGTCAACAAATTGATGCTGTTGATAATGAATTGCTTGAGGTGTTAAACAAGCGTATGCGCATTTCTCGTGAAATAGGACAATTTAAGAAAGAACATCGCATGGCAGTTCTTCAAGCCGGTCGATATGATGATATCATGCAGTCGCGAGTAAAGCTTGCTGAAGATATGGGTATGAGTGGCGATTTTATGAGAAAAGTACTCTCGGCGATACATGAAGAGTCGGTGCGTCAACAAATAGTAATCCTAAATGATAGAACAAAGTAAAATGTCTGTGTTATGAAGATTTTAATCATTGGAGCAGGAAAAATGGGCTCATTCTTTTGCGACTTGTTGTCGTTTAAGCATGAAGTGGCAATATATGATACCGATCCCAAGCGTTTGCGTTTTACATTTAATGCACAGCGTTTTGCTTCGCTCAACGAGGTCGATGCTTTTAATCCAGATCTTGTCATTAATGCGGCAACGGTAAAATACACTATTGATGCATTCAATAAAGTGTTGCCCCACCTATCACAAAATTGTATTTTGTCAGATATCGCATCAGTTAAGACTGGATTGCCTGAATTTTATGCACAATGTGGACACCCATTTGTGAGTACCCACCCCATGTTTGGTCCCACGTTTGCATCATTAAGCAATCTTAGTAGCGAAAATGCGATAATCATTACCGAAGGGGACCATCTTGGCAAAGTGTTTTTCAAGGATTTGTATAACGAATTGCATCTGCACATCGAGGAATATTCTTTTCAGGAACATGACGAGACGATTGCCTATTCGTTGTCAATCCCATTTGCTTCGACGCTTGTGTTTGCGAGCATCATGAAACATCAAGATGCGCCGGGAACAACCTTCAAACGCCACATGACGATTGCTCGAGGATTGATGTCAGAAGATGATTACCTGTTGAGCGAAATCATGTTTAATCCCAATACTCCCTCACAGCTTGAGCGCATACAAGAAAAACTCTCGCAACTGCAAGAGATAGTGTCGCGTCGCGACTCCGACGCAATGGTACAATTCCTTTCCACCGTTCGCGACAACCTCAAGTAAAATCTCAGAAATGCAATATTAAAGAAGAAGATGTGCCAATTTTGGTGCATCTTCATTTTTATACCCCTCAGCCCTTTGGATCGCTCTACTATTAGTGGAATAACTTGTTGGCGTTGATAATCAGTGAATTATATAATGTAAAATAGCTCTCTTCCTGGGATAGGAGGAGTACGGCGGAGCCGGGAGGAGGTACGAAATAACTCTTTCCACTAGTATATACCCCTCCGGCACTTCGTGCCACCTCACCTACATTATGTGAGGAGTTTTTTGTTTGTTAATCAGTGAGTTAGGCGTTGTGATAAGCTCTCCTCCTAGGATAGGAGGAGTACGGCGGAGCCGGGAGGAGGTACGAAAATTATCCAATACAAGGCATTGACATCGTGTGTGGCGACTCGTCATTGGGTTAGTCAAAGACGCCTTCAATGCTTTCTTCGGTGGCTTCGGTGTATTCCTCGCCAAAGTCCTCTTTTTCACACAGGTCAATGTGAGAAGGGAATTTGAAGGTAATATCTTGAGAATAGGGGAGCGATTTGTCGGCATACACTTTACTCATATATGCACCATAGATGGGCAACGCCATTGATGCTCCTTGTCCGTGAGCCATGCTGTTGAAGTGGATGTATCGCTCTTCGCCACCTACCCACACTCCTGATACTAATTGGGGGGTGAATGCCATAAACCATCCGTCGGCATTGTCGTTGGTCGTACCTGTTTTACCGCCTGTTTGGGCAGTGATGTTATAAGGCGCACGACGAATGCGATTGCCTGTTCCCCAATCAACAACATTAAGTAGTATTGAAAGAATGCGATAATAGGCTTTCTCGCTGATAACATCGGTGTATTTAGGCGTAAATTCAGATATAATGTTGCCGTTGGCATCAGTGATTGCCGTAACATAAATGGGGTCAACACGCATACCATTGTTGGCAAAAGCAGTATAGGCAGTAACCATCTCTTTTACAGAAACTTCACATGGACCAAGACACAATGACACTGAGGGAACTATACTTTGGTTTGTGATGCCGAAGTTGTGAATGTTGCGCACTAATGTTGCCGGTGAAAGTTTTTCCATTATGCGAGCCGATATCCAATTGTTGGAGTTGGTTAGAGCCCAACGCAAATCGACCATTTCGCCTACGCGTGCTTTTGATGCGTTGCGTGGCGACCATGGGCGACCAAGCTCATCCATGATTGTCGGTTGTTCATTGAGCATTTCGTCACATGGAGTGAAACCCTCTTCCATTGCATAGGTGTAAAGGAATGGTTTTATTGTAGAACCTATCTGACGGCGTCCGGTAGATACCATGTCATATTGGAAGAATGTGAAGTTAGGTCCGCCGACATAGGCTTTGACATGTCCGTTGCGTGGGTCCATTGACATGAAACCGGTGCGCAAGAAATGTTTGTGATACAAGATTGAATCGAGAGGTGTCATTGTTGTATCAACCACTCCATCATAGCTGAATACTTTCATGTCAACAGGCTTGTTGAACATTTCTTTAATCTCAGCGTCGGAATTGCCCGCTTTTTTCATTGCGCGATAGCGGTCGCTTTGTTCCATAGCTCGGTTTATCAATGATGATAGTTGTGCTGATGAAAGTTCGAGACGATTGGTCGTATATGGCGCTCCTTTTACACCTTTTTTCTCTTTGAAGAAATTGGGTTGGAGTGTTTTGCTGAAATGGTTTTTCACCGCATCTTCGGCATATTGTTGCATGCGCGAGTCTATGGTGGTGTAGATTTTCAAGCCATCGGTATAGATGTCATATTTTGAACCATCGGGTTTCGGATTTTTTTCAATCCAGCCAAATAATGGATTTGTCTCCCAAGCGATAGAATCGTCGATGAATTTTTGTTTTTCCCATTCAAAATAGTCATTTATATTTGGCTTTTTGGCGCGAAGGATGCGACGAAGCTCTTCGCGGAAATAGGGCGCAGGTCCCTCTTTGTGGTCAACGCGATGAAAATCAAGAACCATGGGCAGTTGTTGGAGTGAGTCTCGTTCGGCCTTAGTGATCATGTCGGCATTATACATTTGGTCGAGTACCACGTTGCGACGTTCACGAGTGCGCTCGCTTCGACGCACTGGGTTGTAGTAAGAAGGATTTTTCACCATTCCCACAAGCATGGCGGCCTCTTCAATCGTCAAGTCTTTAGGTTCTTTGCCAAAATATACATGTGCAGCCGATTTAATACCCACAGCATTATAGAGGAAGTCAAACTGGTTGAGGTACATTCTGATGATTTCCTCTTTTGAATAATATTTTTCAAGTTTGATGGCAATCATCCACTCAATGGGTTTCTGCATTGCGCGGTCAAACAAACCGTTTGAAGGTGGAGAATAGAGCTGTTTTGCAAGTTGTTGAGTGATAGTTGAGCCGCCACCAGCGTTCTTTTGTTGTAGTAATAGCGTTTTTACAATCACACGAAACATTGCTCGCATGTCGATTCCTGAGTGTTCGTGGAATCGAACATCTTCTGTCGCGATCAACGCATCTATGACATGTTGTGACACATCATCGAGGTCAACATACACACGATTGCCTGTGTTGCGGAAATAGCGACCTAATTCCGGTCCATCGGCAGCATATATTACTGACGCATATTTGTCTTTTGGATTTTTCAAGTCCTCGATAGGTGGCATGTGCCCAAAAAATCCATTGAATGCTCCATTGTAAATGAGCACCAATGTGATAAATCCCAATACAAGAACGCTGAAAAATGTTATCCACATCCAGCGTATGATTTTATTAGTTATAGGTTTGCGAGTGTTCTTTTCGCTTGAATTCTTTTTATTGTTTGTCATAATCCTGCAAGGGTATATTACCGCATAATATTAATTAGACAAAGATAATCTCTTTCAAAGAATTATGCAAAAGAATTATAATCTCTTAAAGTAGTTGAAATGTTTGATAAAGTAAATTAACTGAAAAGGGAATTGTTTAATTTGCAATTACACGCAATTTACTCTATCTTTGTGCCCAAATTATTGAAAAATAGAGATAATTATGAAAAAATATATCGTAAGCCTTGTTGTTTTAGTGTCAATGATGTGTGCAGTAACCATGAATGCGCAATTTCGTTATGGTCCTATGGCAAGTGTTGATTTTACAAATTTGAAGTTTAGTCAAGATATTGTTACCATTGATCCAAAGGCGGGAACAACTGTAGGTATAATGGGTGAAAATATGTTTGATGGGATAGGCTTCGGTATTGACTTGGGGGCTTTCTACTCAATGAAAGGAGCGACTATTAACCTTGGAGAGAAAAAAATATGGTCAACCGAAGGTTATGGAGCTGAACGTTGTTATTTACATTATATTCAAATTCCATTAAATTTGCGTTTTAAATACACTCGATTAAGCGGGTTTGAAGAATATGTTGCTCCATTTGTTTTCGCCGGTCCGTCAATCTCCTTTTTGGTAGCCAAAAGCAACATAAAAGCATTGGAGTATCCATTTGGCGAAATAGGACTTTCGATTGGTGGAGGTCTTGAAATATTGCGCCATTGGCAAGTGTCATACAGTTATAATTGGGGAATGACATATGCATTAAAGACTCGTCAACTTGAAGATTATAGCGCACGCAATCGTAGTTGGAGTATTCGTGTAGCTTATTTATTCTAAGCTATAAACTTTCGTAGGGAGGGATTTCTTTTAGAAAATGATATGTGTGGTTGTCGTAATCTATGCGACAACAATAATGTTTCATCCCATTTGAAACGATGAGATATTGAGCCTTAAGTACCATGTTATAGCGCACTATCTGGTCAAAAACTTTTTGAGTAATCTCTACCGTATTAGCTTTATACTCAATAATTACAAGAGGCATTCCAGTTCGGTCATAAACGACGGTGTCGCAACGGCGAGATGTGCCATTCAGTGAAAGTGAAATCTCATTTGCCATGAGAGTTGCCGGGTATCCCTTATGTTTAATCAAGAACGATGTGAAATGCTGTCTCACCCATTCTTCGGGTGTGAGCGCAACAAATTTGTAACGGAGACAATCAAAGATTTTGTCACCGTCGGCAGTTCGCTTAACCTGATAGTTGTATGTTGGGAGATTGAGTTGCACTAAATTTTGGACATCGTTTATATTTTGTGTAAATTTACAAAAAATATTCATTATCACAATTAGAAATATGGCAGCACCCGGAAATGCAATAACTTTTGATGGTATCAAAGCTCAATTGGCAAAACGTGAATATGCGCCCATTTATCTCCTTCATGGAGAAGAGGGCTATTTTATTGATGCTTTGGTGAAAGAGTTTGAGGAGATATTGCCACCTGAGGAGAGGGATTTCAATATGTATACGATGTATGCACCGCAGGTGAGTGCCGATGATGTAATGGATACTTGTCGCCGTTACCCGATGATGTCGGAATATCAAGTTGTGATATTGAAAGAGGCTCAATCTGTGAGAGCTGACTATGTCAATCGACTACATTTATATGCGTCCCAACCTTCTCCTACGACAATATTGGTAATCTGTTGTCGAGGCTCGCAAGTGAAAGCTAAGGATTTACTTGCTGAGATGAAGAAGAATGGAGGAGTTGTATTTGAGTCAAAAAAGATAGATGAACGCAACATAGGAAACATCATAAGCTCGTTTATCAAAAATAAAGGGCTGAATATTGAGCCAAAGGGGTTGGCTATGTTGCGTGATTATGTAGGCGCCGATTTATCCCGCTTATATAATGAGATAGATAAATTGACAATAGTGTTGGGTGAAGGAGCAACAGTAACACCTGAATCAATAGAGCGAAATATCGGGGTGAGTAAGGATTACAATAACTTTGAACTGATTGATGCTATTGCACAAAAGGATTCGCTGAAAATGTATAGTATTGTTGAATATTTTAGAGCTAATTCAAAAAATAACCCAACTGTGATGACTATTACAACAATATTTAATTTCTTCTCAAATCTATTGTTGTTGCATTTTTTGAAAGATAAGAGCGATAATGCCATGATGGCTGAATTAGGGTTTAAGTGGCCCATTCAATTAAGAAGCTATAAACCGGCATTGAGAAATTATAACGCTTATAAAACAATTGAAATAATTTCGGCAATACGAGATTTTGATGCCAAGAGTAAAGGTATTGGCAGTCGTCAAAATGAGTATGACCTTATGAAAGATTTAATGTTTAGGATATTGACGGCACAAGGGAATATCGCTATTTAAAGCGATACATATATCCAAGGCTGATTAGTATCGAGGTGCCACGAGATGCAGAGAAAGTATCTTTTTTCTTATCGGGGTATATGCTTCCCAATCCAAAATAATAACGTCCTTCAAGAATAATTGAATGGCGTTTTTTTATGATATATTCAATACCAAGCCCTCCCGAAATACCATAGTCAAATTTGTTTTTGACATCGGTATATAGTTGTTCGGTCATTCTATTTGCAGGGAAATTTGGAACAGATGCAGGGTTTTTATAATCAAAGTTTGCTGATACTTTATCTCCGATTAAAAAACCAATTTCTGGACCGAGATTTACAAATCCTTTGACTTTTTCACTTCCGAAATATATGTGAGTAAGCAATGGGATTTGGACGTAGGTGAGTTGACGTTCATAAGAGAATGGGTGGTCTTCAAAATCTTCTTGCCAACCGCGTTGCTCAATGTTGAATTCGGCAATAAGTCCAAAATAATTCTCTTCGGTGTATTTAATAGAAACCCCTGCCATATATCCCATGAGCATTGATTGCTTGACATCGGGAGAAAATGA
>JAFXGB010000263.1 GCA_017520235.1 Muribaculaceae bacterium
AGGTAAGCATATTATAAAAGTCTGTATTATAAGAAAAGTCGCTAATATTGTCCGATAAATCTAATTTTTCTTGGTGGGGTGATGAGATATATTTACCTTTGTGGATATTACATTTTTAAGTCGTGAAAAAGTTTAGTTTATTTTTAATTCTGATATTTGGTGTTTTAATTTCGTCGTGTGGCGATAGTAGTGAGTTCCGTATAGCTGGAGTTATTAATGGTATGGGGACACAAAACATTGAAATCATCTATTATGCCAATGGCGCTATTCGAGAAAGTAGAACTATAGTAATAGATGGTAAATTTTCAGTTGTAGGGAATGCTCCGGAACCCACGTTGGTTGAAATTCAAACTACTAATGGTATTTTATTGGGGTACTTAATGGTGAAGAACGGAGAGACCGTAGAGTGCAAACTCGAAAATGGCAATAGATATAAATCTTCATTTAAAGGGAATGAGGTTTCAGAAAAATGGGGGAAATTCTTAACCGAGAATTCCGATGTTTTTTCATCAGGGAATAATGACAAGAAAAACGATTTGATTGAACAATATGTATTAAAACACAAAGATGAATTATTTTCAACTATCTTGATGTTGACAGAATACTACTGTCCTGACAATGAAATTGTAGCTGATTCATTGATGAAAACAATCTCGGAGCAGGCTCGTCCGCAGGCTTTGGTAGAGGGCTATGAAGCAATGTTTGTGCATGTCAATTCGGCAACAGCCCACAATAATGTTCTGCCAATGAAGATTTATTGCAAAGAAGATTCTTTGATGACCTATAATCCTGCATCATCATCTTATTCAATATTGGGATTTACCGATGATGAAAAAGAGACTCGCGATTCAATCGTTCCACAATTCAAGAAATTGAGTAAAGGAAAAAAATCACGTCAATTAAAAATTGTAGATGTATCTTTGGCGACCGATACATCTACTTGGAAACGCATTACTCGCAAGGACTCAGCCGATTGGGCACAATGCTGGGCATTGGGCTCAGTGAGAGCTAAGTCGATAGAGCGATTGTCGATACCTCGTTTACCCTATTTCATTGTAGTTGACTCAACAGGGAAACAACTATATCGAGGTTCATCAATAACACGAGCATCGCAAACACTTGATGCTCAAGTGAAGAAATAATAAACAAAGGAATTGCTATGTTGGTAAAGATATATGGTGCCGCAGTGCAGGGGATTGATGCATTGCAAGTAACGATTGAAGTGCTTGTCGATAATGGTATATCATTTTGCATTGTCGGGTTACCTGATGCAGCAGTAAAAGAAAGTTACCAACGAGTGCAATCGGCAATGAAACAGTCGTCACTCGACTTTCCTCGTCGTCGGGTGGTGGTGAACATGTCGCCTGCCGATATTAAAAAAGAGGGCGCGGCCTATGACCTTCCCATCGCAATAGGAATTCTTGCTGCTGATGGCAAATTGAAAAGCGACTCATTAGGAGATTATATGATAATGGGTGAGTTGTCGCTTGACGGCTCGGTATTGCCCATTAAAGGCGTGTTGCCCATGGCAATTAAAGCACGCGAGGCAGGATTTAAGGGTATGATAGTCCCTCAAGCTAATGTTACAGAGGCTGCTGTAGTCAACAATCTTGACGTTTATGGGGTGGATAATCTTGCTCAAGTGGTTTCATTTTTCAATGAAACTTACATGATGTCTCCCACTGTAATAAACACCCGAGAAGAATTTAGCAAGGCTATAGATTTGTTTGACTATGATTTTGCCGAAGTAAAGGGACAAGAAAATGTTAAACGTGCACTTGAGGTGGCATGTGCCGGAGGACATAACATTATACTTGTGGGACCTCCAGGCTCCGGAAAATCAATGATGGCAAAGCGATTGCCCTCAATCCTTCCTCCCATGACATTACAAGAAGCCCTCGAAACAACTAAGATACATTCCGTTGCGGGCAAATTGAAACGCGGCTCAATGCTGATGACTGCACGCCCATTCCGCGCTCCTCATCACACTATTTCGCCTGTGGCTCTTGTGGGCGGTGGAGGAAATCCCATGCCGGGGGAAATCTCGTTGGCTCACAATGGAGTTTTATTTCTTGACGAGTTCCCTGAATTTAGCCGACAAGTTCTTGAGGTGATGCGCCAACCGTTGGAGGATCGCCACATAAACATTTCGCGAGCAAAATATTCAATCGACTACCCGGCAGGTTTTATGCTTGTTGCTTCGATGAATCCTTGCCCTTGTGGATATTACTCTCACCCGACAAAGAACTGTATTTGCGCGCCTGGTGCAGTGCAGAAGTACCTCAACCGCATCTCCGGTCCGCTACTTGACCGCATCGATATACAAGTGGAGATAATGCCGGTACCATTTGAAGATATATCGTCGGCAGCACCGGGAGAAGATAGTCGCACGATAAGAGAGCGTGTTATTGCAGCACGAGCAAGGCAAACCGAGCGTTTCCGCAATGAAAAAGATGTGTATTGCAATGCACAAATGAACTCTCGATTGTTGAATAAATATGCTCAACTTGATGCCGATTGTTTGAAAATATTGAAAGATGCAATGTTGCGACTTGATATGTCGGCGCGCGCCTATGATCGGATATTAAAGGTTGCACGCACAATTGCTGACCTTGACAATGCCGAAAACATCGGCATTGCACACATTCGTGAAGCGGTTAACTACCGCAACCTCGACCGTGGCTCATGGGGAGCAACCAACTCATTCTAAAAAACAGATAATTATGAGATTTTTAGTGTTGTTGATTTTGATAGGGTTTAAGTTATCTCTATTTGCTCAGGTGTCAGATTTTGCTAAATTTGCAAAAGATTTAACACTGGGAAACATAAATTACCTGAATCATGAAATGCGTATTAAAAAATGTGGGAGTTATTCTAATAATTGGAGTATTACATTATTCTTGTGTTTATCATCAAATAACGCACATGGATGATGAAGAACTGGAATGGGTAACGAACAGGCATGAGGGTGAAATCATGTATTTTAAATCTCAGAATGGCATTTTTGATACTGTCACGATTAATGAAATTACTATTCACAATTCTTTGTCTCCTATCAATTGGGGGTATTTCAATACAAACAGTAAGGTCTATATTGCTACAGCAGAAGTGCGATATAGCTTTTCGAATTCTAATAGAGGAGGTGTTTTGAGCATTGTAAAGGGCGTTAAAAATAGGCCTATTTGTTTTTCTTCCGTATTAAAAGGAGGATGGTTATATGATATACCTTTAAATACAACGAGTTTACAGATAGATGACATTATTATAAATGATATTATGTATTTTGAAAACGGGAAATCAGATTCATCTGTCATTAAAAGCTATTCATGGAGCAAGAGGTATGGACTTGTACAATACGCATTCCAAGACGGAACGATTTTTTCAAGGGTAGCAAAAGAATAATCAATTAATCGGGTAGGTATATAAATGGTAGTATGAAAGATGCAGTATTTATATTTGTTGGCAAGATAATCCGATATATTATAGGTTGTTTGTTGACGGTAATCATTTGTATATTTTTATTTTTGTTTGCAACAGAATGGCTGTGCCCTGAATTTAATGGATCTTATTCTCTGGGTAGTGGCATATATGATGGAATGGGATAATGGAGGTAGAATAATAGTTAAAGGATCAACGATTAGAGGGAATACATGTTATGGAGGAAGTGTAATAATTACTTTTAATAAAAATAGGAATGATGTCAATGGGAATTTTGCAGAATATATAGTTGACGCAAATGCTGATGATAATTGGATAATAGTAAAAAGGAATAATCATTCAACCCATCAAAAGAGATATTACATTATAGAAAAGAATGAAGAAATAGAACAATTACATCAAGAAGATATTATAGCGAAATATATAGTAAGTTTTTCTGATAGTGTTGAATTTGCCAATGAATGTTGCAAAAAAGGAATCGGAATTAGTTGGTAGAATGTTTGTGAAAAATTTATTAGATGCTCATTGTGTTTTTATACAATATTGGACTTCACTGGTTTAGGATTTACAAGGAATATATGATAAATGAAAAATTTAAAAGATTATGAATATAAAGGAGATAAAAGCAGGAGTTTATTATGTGGGTGTAAATGATCGCACAACGCAACGATTTGAGGCGTTGTGGCCGTTGCCCTATGGTGTGTCTTATAACTCCTATATTGTTGCAGGAGAGAAAACAGCTCTTATTGATGGCGTGGAAATAAGCCAATGTGATAACTTGGTAAAACATATAAAAGAGATAATCGGGGATAAACATCCTGACTATCTTGTGATTAATCACATGGAGCCTGACCACTCGGGAGCGATAAAAGTGTTGCGAGGTTATTATCCCAATATGACAATCGTGGGAAATGCCAAGACTCTTGAAATGGTTAACGGCTTTTATGGAATATCTGAAAATGTGATTGCAGTCAAGGATAATGATACCCTCGACCTTGGAGGTAAAACATTGTCATTCCGCTTGACTCCCATGGTGCATTGGCCGGAAACGATGATGACTTATGTCGCTGAAGATAAAGTCTTGTTTTCGGGAGACGCTTTTGGAAGCTTCGGAGCGTTGAATGGCGCAGTTGTCGATGAGGAGATGGATGTTGAGCCATATATTCCGGAGATGTATCGCTATTATTCCAACATTGTGGGAAAATATGGCATGCCTGTGCAGAAAGCCCTTGCAAAAACATCGGATTTGGCGATTGAATATATCTGTTCTACACATGGTCCTGTGTGGCATGGTGAGTTGAGTAGAGTGGTTTCGATTTATGACAGATTGAGCAAGTATGAGGCGGAAGATGGTGTTGTAATTGTTTATGGCTCTATGTATGGCAACACCCAAGAGATGGCTGAAGCTATTGCAACACGATTGGCAGAAAGAGGTGTGAAGAAAATCAAGATGCACAATGTTTCTTATTCTCACTTGTCATATATTCTAAGTGATATATTCCAGTACAAAGGGCTGATAATAGGTGCGCCGACATACTCAAACACTCTTTTCCCTCTCATAGAATCGGTCGTTCAAGCCATTAAAACACGCGAATTGAAGAATCGTGTAGTTGGAGCGTTTGGTTCATTTACATGGGCTTCAAAAGCGGTAAGTCGTATTAACGAGGTGCTTGAAGAGAGTCATCTGTTAGATACTGAAATTGTGTCGGTGGAGAACAAGCAGGCTCCTGGAAATATTGATATTGAAAAATGTCGAGCTCTTGCTGATGCAATCGTAGACAAAATGTAACTCTTGGTTGGTTTTTATTGTCTAAAAGTTGTAACTTTGTGAGAAATATTGGAAATTACAGCTATGGAGCAGACAAATCAACGCGTGAAACGTATTGCCGAGACAGTTTCGGCATTGTCACGACCTGAAAATTTGCATAGTGTGTGCCACATGAGGTGGCAAGGTGAACCATTGCCGTCGCAGCGAGCTGTGGCTGAGATTGTGGATTTGTGTCGTGCTCTGATTTTTCCCGGATTTTTTGGTGAAGGCGAAGTGAGTCGTTTTAATGTCGAGTATCACACTGGCATTAGATGTGAACGATTATATGCCGTTTTGGTAAATCAAATCATGGCAGGATTATGTTTCAATGTATCATGCAATGAAACACCTAACTTGAGTGAACTTCACAAGACTGCTGAAGAGAAAGCAGAGGCATTTATATCAAATCTTCCCGAACTTAGACGCTTGTTGACGACCGATGTCAAGGCCACTTATTATGGCGACCCGGCAGCTATATCGACCGATGAGGTCATCTATTGCTATCCTGCAATCCGTGCAATAAGCAACTATCGCATTGCTCATGAATTGGTGAAGTTACAAGTCCCCATTATTCCTCGCATGATAAGTGAGCAGGCTCATAGCGAAACTGGTATTGATATCCACCCGGCAGCTACAATAGGAGAGTCATTTACTATTGACCATGGTACAGGGGTAGTTGTTGGTGCAACAGCAATTATCGGTAATAATGTCAAGATATATCAAGGGGTAACACTTGGAGCCAAGAGTTTTGATACCGATGAAAATAACAACCCGATAAAAGGAATACCTCGTCATCCTATCATTGGCGATAATGTTGTAATATATTCCAATACATCTATTCTCGGGCGCATCAAGGTGGGCGCAAATGCGGTTATCGGTGGTAACATTTGGGTTACCGAAGATGTTGCTGAAGGAGAAAAACTCGTACAAGCTAAGGCTAACAATATATTAAGATTTAAGCAAGAATGAAAGAACGTTTTGAAATGGTGGCAAAGACATTCCAAGGGTTGGAAGATGTGCTTGCCGATGAATTAAAAAACTTAGGAGCTGAAAATGTTGAAATCGGGCGACGCATGGTGTCGTTTGAGGGCGACTTGGAGATGCTTTATAAAGCAAATATGTGTTGTCGCACTGCATTGAGAATTTTGAAGCCTATTTATAAGTTTATTGCTAAAGATACTGATGCTCTTTATGAAATGATTAAGGAGTATGATTGGACACAAGTTCTTTCATTGGATAAAACGTTCTCAATTGACTCAGTTGTAAACTCTGAAGAGTTTTCTCATTCTCGCTTTGTAACTTATCGAGTAAAAGATGCTATTGTTGACTTTTTTAAAGATAAATATGGACCGGACAAACGCCCCGGTGTGAGATTGCAAGACGCCGATGTGATGATAAATGTACACATTGCCGGTGATCGTGTTACATTGTCGCTCGACTCGTCGGGAGAATCACTTCACAAGCGGGGTTATCGAGTAGCACAGACCGATGCTCCCATTAACGAGGTTCTTGCGGCCGGTATAATCTTGAAGAGCGGATGGAAAGGCGATGGCCCACTGGTTGATCCCATGTGTGGTTCAGGAACATTCCTTGTTGAGGCCGCTTTGATAGCTGCAAACATAAATCCGGGTATTTATCGCAAATCGTTTGCATTTGAGCAATGGAACGATTTTGATGAAGAGTTATTTGACCGCTTGTATAATGACGAGAGTCAAGAACGCGAATTTAAATTCAAAATCTATGGTGCCGATATCTCTCCAAAGGCAGTTGCCATAGCAGAGAGAAATGTGAAACAAGCCGGTGTTGCTAAATATGTTGATTTGCAAATCAAGCCTATCGCATTGTGGGAAGAAGCTCCTGAAAACTGTTTCATAATAACAAACCCTCCTTATGGAGAACGCATTAGCTCCGACGACATGGAAGGATTGTATGAAACTATTGGAACAAAACTGAAACATGTATTCAAAGGTCATGCGTGGATAATTGGTTATAGAGATGAATATTTCAAGAAGATAGGTCTTGCTCCATCTTCAAGAACACCAATATTAAATGGTGCGCTTGAGTGTGAATTGCGTGAATATGTGATATTTGATGGCGATTATAAATCATTCCGTAAAGGTGGAGGCTCAATAAAATTGGGCGACAGAGAGGAACGCCCTGAAAGAAAAGGAAAAATCAAGCGTGTTAGCGACCGTCAATGGAAGGAAGATGCTCGTCGCAAAGGTATGGGAGGCAAAGAGATGCGTGGACCAAAGCCGGGAAAACGTAGCGCTCTTGAAGAAAAATATTTGGCAAAACCTAAAGGTCGTGCCCGTCGTGAGGAAAAACCTGAGGTTTTGTCGGAAAACCCATTGGCAAAACGTCGTAATGAAGGTGCATTGAAATCAATACTTGGACGTACTCCATCATTACCACCGGCAGAAGGTCCATTCATGCGCACTCGTCGTGGATGGAAACGTCCTACTGAAAATGGAGAAACTAACAATAACGAAAATAAATAATAAAACAAGATATGGAAAAAATGGATATTCTTTTGCTCGGATCGGGCGGTCGTGAATCAGCACTTGCATGGAAAATGAGTCAGAGCCCTTTGTTGGGCAAATTGTATATTGCTCCGGGAAATGGTGGAACATCGCAATATGGCACAAATGTTGCCCTTTCTCCACTTGATTTTGATGCAATAAAAGAGTGGGTTAAAGCCAATGACATTAAAATGATTGTTGTTGGCAATGAGGATCCTCTTGTAAAGGGTATTTACGACTATTTTGAACAAGAAGATATCCTTGTTGTTGGACCATCGAAGGCTGGTGCTGCTCTTGAAGGAAGTAAAGATTTTGCCAAACAATTTATGGTGAAAAACAATATCCCCACAGCTCGTTACCGCAGTTTCACAGCTGAAACAATTGAAGATGGATTCCGTTTCTTGGAAGAATTGAAAGCTCCTTATGTGCTTAAAGCTGACGGATTGGCAGCAGGAAAGGGTGTTCTTATTCTCCCTACAATTGAAGAAGCTCGCGAGTCATTGCGTGAAATGCTTTCGGGCATGTTTGGCGCATCATCGGCTACTGTTGTTATCGAAGAGTTCCTTTCAGGAATTGAATGTTCAGTATTTGTATTGACCGATGATAATGGTGGTTATCGAGTGCTTCCTGTTGCGAAGGACTACAAACGCATTGGAGAAGGAGATACCGGATTGAACACCGGAGGTATGGGAGCTGTGAGCCCTGTGCAATTTGCCGATGAAGTATTTATGGCAAAGGTGCGTGAACGCATTATCGAGCCTACGATAAAAGGTCTTCTTGCTGAAAATATAACTTATAGAGGATTTATTTTCCTTGGCTTAATTAATGTCGAAGGAGAGCCTATGGTTATTGAATATAATGTGCGCATGGGAGACCCTGAAACTGAAGCGGTGATGTTGCGCATTGATAGCGATCTTGTCGCTCTTATGAAGGCTGCTGCTGAAGGAAACCTTGGCTCACTTGAATTGAAGGAAGATCCTCGCACTGCTGTTACCGTTATGATGGTTTCAGGTGGCTATCCCGGTGATTATGAAAAAGGCAAGAAAATCACAGGATTGGGAAATGTTACTGACAGTATCCTCTTCCATGCAGGAACTAAGGCTGTTGAAGATGGAGTTGTTACTTCAGGTGGTCGCGTAATTGCAGCAAGCTCTTATGGTAAAGATATGGAAGAAGCCCTTGCTAAGAGTTATGCAAGCATTGCGTTGGTCGAATTTGAAGGCAAATATTTCAGACGTGATATAGGTAACGACCTACGCTAATAGCGACAAGTCAAAGTGACAGAACACGATATTTTACGCTTTCTACATTCCCGATTTGGGACAATGTTGATGATGGCAATTGCTATTGTCGTGACTATCGTGTCTTATTATACAGGAAATATCGCTGATATTCCGGGCGATACAGAAACGTGGTTACCTTCGGCTGATGATTGGTTGCCGGCCGGAGGGCTCTCTTTGGCTATTAATTTGGCACTTAATGTGTTAATCGCGACAATGTTAATCTTGCTTAATAAGCGATTTAACATCTTGCGAAGTGCTTCTGACTTGTATGCCGGATTGTTTCTCATATTACAGATGGCATTGCCCTCGTTCATGGGGCAATTTTATGGAGGGACATTACTCTGTTTTGTGGTTTTGCTCTTGACCTTTAAATTATACATGACGTTTAATCGTCCCTATCCGTTACAACCCATTTTTCTAATATTTTTCTTGTTAATGGTGGGTGCAATGTCGCAGTATGCCTATTTGTTTTATATCCCGGTCTTCATGATAGGGTGTGCGCAAATGAGGATTTTTAATTTTAAAACATTGCTTGCTACCGGGATAGGCATTGTTACCCCTGTGTGGATATTGTGGGGCTTTGATTTGATTTCTTTGAGGGATATAGAGATTCCTCACTTTGTTAATATCTTTAGTGCAATAGATCGTAACGAGATGTTGCAATTGTTGGTTACTGTAGGGGTTACTGTGGTGGCTACATTTGTGTTTGGTGTCCTTAATCTTGTAAGGGTGTTTAATTACAACTCAAAAACACGAGCTTTTAATGGGTTTATCTCTATTATGTCGTTTGTAACTATAATACTTGTTTTGGCTGATTATACTAATAGTGCCACATATATTCCTCTTTTAAATTGTTGTGCTGCATTTCAAATGGGGCATTATTTTGCCATAAATAATTATCAACGCAGCTACATTGCAATATTAGGAATAGTCGCTGTTTACATAGCTCTTTATTGGTGGAGTATGATGGTATGATAAAGGTTGTTATCGAAAATAAAATTCCATTTATACGAGGTGTGCTTGACGATTATTGTCAAGTGAGTTATCTTGCTCCAGAGGATTTTACGGCTGATATAGTAAAGGATGTTGATGCAATGATAATACGCACTCGCACTCGATGTAATGCCTCATTGCTTGAAGGCTCTCGCTGTAAACTCATTGCTACGGCAACAATCGGTACTGACCACATAGATCTAGATTATTGCTCTCAAAAAGGGATTGCTGTGTATAATGCTCCCGGGTGCAATGCTCCTGCGGTGGCTCAATATGTGTTTGCGTCTATTGCTTATTGGTTGAAGGAAAAAGGGGATTTACGACCAATAAATACTCTGACAATTGGGATTGTGGGAGTTGGTCATGTAGGTTCTATTGTTGAGCGATGGGCAAGACAATTAGGAATGAATGTATTGTGTTGTGATCCACCTAAAGCTGAAGTTGAAAACACCAATAATTTTGTGTCTTTGGAGACAATTGCAGAGCACGCCGATATAATAACATTCCACACTCCATTGACCAAAAGTGGCAAATATCCCACCTATCACATGTGTGATGCAACTTTTCTTGATAAGGTTGCTCAATGTCCATTGATTATTGATAGCGCACGAGGTCCCATCGTTGACACTTCGGCTATTATTGATGCTTTGGATAATCATAAAATATCAGATGTTGTGATTGATTGTTGGGAAAATGAACCAAATATTTCAAATGAATTATTGAAACGAGCTATTGTCGCTACTCCTCACATTGCCGGATATTCGCGAGAGGGAAAAATCAGAGCTACTGCAATGTCTGTAAAAGCATTGACAAAACATTTTGGATTGCCTGATATTAGCCTGTCAGAGACTGTTCCTGCCGGAGCTGCAGAACATGTTTCTTTTGAGACAATAGAAAATTCTTATTCTCCAAAGGAAGATACAATTGCGTTAAAAGAGGATAAATACTCATTTGAGCAACTGCGTAATACCTATAATTATCGTTCTGAAGTTAAAAACATTATCTTAGAATAGGCCACTTGTAGGCTTTCAAGTCGCGAATGTAGGTTGCCTCTTTTCCATTACAATATTTATTGCACAATTGATGGAAACGGCTACTGTGATTCATTTCCGAGAGATGAGCAAGTTCGTGATAGATAATATATTCCCTTAAATGCAAGGGGAGAAAAACAATAATGTAGGATAGAGAGATAAAGCCATTGTTATCACATTTCCCAAGTACACGATGTCCCGTTGAGATAGCCCAACCTAAAGGTGCAATTCCTATATTTTGTGCCAAGCGACGAGCATGAGGTAATAGGATTTCCGGGGCAAGACGTTGTGCTATTTTGCACATTAATCGACTGATGGATTTTGTGGTATTGTCATTATTGAAATCCCATTCGCACCCCACCCCTATAACAGAATTAGGAATACGAGCCTGCCCAAGTATTTTCTCGGGATTTAATGTTTGTCTTTTTATTGTAATGATTAATCCGTCAAGAATTATTTGTTGCCCATCGTGATATCTAAGTACCGGTTTGTTCCGTTGAAGCGATGGCGTGAATTTTTGAAGTGCATCGAACACATCTTGTTCAGAAATGCTACGGGGAATATTTAGTTGTATTTTACCATTTTTCCATCGTGCAGTAATGCTTCGGGTGTTTGAACGCACAGTTAGGCGGACTAACCCCAATTGAGGAAAATCAAATTCGTAACCTGTTATGAGTTTGATAGACGACATTATCTTTTATCAATACCCCATAACAACTTGTTGCGCAATGTGTCGGTAAAATGGTGGTCTAATCGTTGCACAACTTTTATAACAAAAGGCGCTTTACGCAAGGTGATTGAAGAGCCTTCGGGTAGAGTGATAGAACGACCATCAAGACTGAGACGGTAGTTTGTTGCACGAGATGTGGTTGTTGCTTTTATAACACTTTCGTTACTAACAACCAATGGTCGCATTGTTAACGAGTGAGCAGCAATGGGAGAAATTGCCCAATTGGGAGCTGTTGGCTCTATAATGGGACCTCCCACAGAGAGATTGTATCCGGTGCTACCTGTTGGGGTAGATATAATTAATCCGTCGCCGATATAAGTGTTAAGTACAACATCATTAATCTCAGTTTTGATTGAAATCATTGATGCTGTGTCTTGTTTTAAGATAGCGACTTCATTTAATGCAAAAGGCCAATTATCCAACTCGGTATTAGAAGATATTACTTCAATTAAAGAGCGTTCCTCTATTTTATAGTTTCCGGCGGTGATATCGTCAAGAATGGTTTCGCTTTCAGATATTTGCACATCGGCAAGATATCCAAGATGACCGGTATTGATCCCCAAGATGGGGATATTTTTCTCTCCCACCCATTGAGCAGTACGCAAAAAAGTTCCATCACCACCTATGCTTATGGCTAAATCGGCAGAAAAGTTATCCCCTTTTATGATTTCATCAACGTGTGGGGGCGAGGGCAATACACGACACAAGTAATTATAGAAAGTGTATTCCATTGCGACTTGCACATCATAGGCTGCAATCGCATTGAAAAAACGGGACAAGCCTTCAATATGTCCCTCTTGGTATTTATTTCCGTATATTGCAAGTCTCATAGTCTGAGGTCTTAATCTTTTTTGCCTTTAAAAACTTTCGCTTTTTATTAATTCATATTACTTTTGTAGTCTGAATTATATTCTACAAATATAGTGAATTTGATTAAAAGGAATGACAAACTTAAGTGTAAACATTAATAAAATTGCGACTTTGCGCAATTCAAGGGGTGAGAACATGCCTAATGTTCAAAAAGTTGCTATCGATTGCGAAAAATTTGGGGCTAATGGAATAACTATTCACCCACGTCCTGATGAACGACACATTAAACATGACGATGTTTTTACTTTGCGTCCAATAGTTAGAACAGAATTTAATATAGAGGGATATCCATCTCCTGAATTTATGGATATGGTATTAAAAGTGAAGCCTGAACAAGTAACTCTTGTTCCTGATGCACCTGATGCTATAACTTCAAATGCTGGGTGGGATGTTGAGGCAAATCTTGTATTCTTGATGGGTATAGTCGATAGTTTGCGAGAGGCAGGTATTCGTTCCTCAATATTTGTAGGGACAGATGTTGAAAATATTAAATTGGCAGCAAAAGCAGGTGCCGACAGGGTGGAGCTATTCACGAAACCTTATGCCGATATGTTCCCAACAGATCCTGAAGCAGCAGTTGCTCCGTTTGTTGTGGCAAGTAAAGCCGCTCACAATGCAGGACTTGGTGTTAATGCCGGTCATGATTTGAGCCTTGAAAACTTGAAATTTTTCCATGAGCGTCTTCCATATCTCAATGAGGTATCTATAGGTCATGCTTTGATTTGTGATGCGCTTTATCTTGGTCTTGAAGAGACAATTAAACGATATAAGGACTGTTTAGTCTAACTAATAAAAACGTATAAAAAGTTATGGCATTACTATCATTTATAACAACATCAGCTGAAACTGTGGCTACTGACTCTATTTCTGCAACAGCTGGGGTAGCTGAAAGTGTAACAGCTGAATTATCGATATGGGAATTGTGCCTTCAAGGGGGTTGGATAATGATACCTCTTGTAGTGCTCTCGATCGTATGTATTTATATATTTATTGAGCGTTTCATGGTGATAAAAAAGGCAAATCAAGAAGATGAAACATTTATGAAACGCATCAAAGATTATATACAGGAGGGCGAGATTGAAAGTGCTATGAATTTGTGTAAAAAGAATAGCTCACCCTATGCTCGTTTGATAAGTAAAGGTATTAGTCGCATAGGACGTCCGATGAATGATGTACTTGTGGCAATTGAAAATACCGGGAATCTTGAAATTGCAAAGTTGGGCAAAGGTCTTCCTTGGTTGGCGACAACGGCAGCAGGAGCTCCCATGTTGGGATTCTTGGGGACAGTAATGGGTATGGTAAACGCATTCTATAACCTTGCAAGTGCCGGTAGTGCGGCAAATATAGATGTACTTGCCGGAGGTATATATGAGGCACTTGTTACAACAGTTGCAGGGCTAATTGTAGGTATCATAGCGATGTTTGCCTATAATTATCTTGTTGCTCGCATCAACAAAGTGATGAATTTATTGGAAGCAAAAACCATGGAATTCATGGACTTGCTTAACGAGCCAGCTCAATAAAATCACAACTATGGCGCTAAAGAAACAGCATGATATGATGGCAATGTTTTCGATGGCATCGATGACCGATGTTATCTTCTTGTTGCTCATCATTTTTATGGTGACATCTACATTTGTTTTCCCAAGTGCGCTTGAGGTAAATCTTCCACAAAGTTCGACACAGACAGCCCTCAAGCCGGGAACTCGAGTGTATATTGATAAAGAGCAAAATATATTTGCTTCATTTGGAGAGGAAGAGCCTCAACCTATTGAGGAAAATGCGTTGCTCGCATTCTTGAAAATGACACAACAACAAGCTCCTGAAAGTTACATCGCATTATATGCCGATGAGGAAGTCCCCTATGGTAAAGTTGTGGAAATGCTTGAAATGGGTGCGAGAAATAATTTAAAAGTTGTCCTTGCGACAAAACCTGCTCGCAAAAATCGAAATAAACAATAGAGAAACCACATGAGTAATGACTCTCGCAAAAATCGTTTGATTGCACTAATAGGGACAATTGCGTTTCATGTGATTGTTGTTGTGGTGTTGTGCGTGAGTTATGTAAAATATTCCGCATCGGAACCGCGCCGATGGCCTCCGGTTGATTCAAGCGAAATTTTGTATGGAGGAGAACTTGTGAGGCTTGGGAGTAATTATACTCCTATGGCAAACAATAAGTCAACACCTGCTTCATCGGAGGCTGAAACAAGTGCAAAATCGGGAGAAGATATTCAAAACGAAGGGACACAGGGCGAGCCTGAACCATTGGTAACATCGACCGAAGACTCTCCGGCAAAAGTGAAAGAGAAAGCTAACCCTGAAAAAACGGGTCCCTCAAAAGAGGAATTGGCAGAAAGAGAACGCGTTAAACGTGAAAAAGAAGCCGCTGAACGCATTAAAAATCAAGTAAAATTTGGCAATAAAGGCAGTGGCACGGGCAATGCCGGCTCCCCTGACGGAAATTCAACAATCGGGGCTACAAGTGGAACACCAGGACACACATTAAAAGGCAGAACATTAGAATCATTCGGACGGCCTAAGAGTCAACTCTCAGGTACTATTCGCATAAAAGTGCGTGTCAATAGGCAAGGATATGTCATTGGCTCGCCCCAATATGTAGGAGGAGAAGGCCCAGCTTCGGCCAATCTTACAATTCGCAATCGTTGTATTTCGGCATCACAAGAATCACGTTTTTCAGTGTCAGAAGATGCGCAAGCAGAGCAAGTTGGGGTTATAACTTGGCGTTTTGAATAGAAGATACGCATTTTTTTTGCAAATTAGTGTTTTTTTCGTCCGATGTTATTTGTATCAGGACGCTAAACGTTGTAACTTTGCAAGAAATTTCACAAAATTATGATCGACGGAATTAAAAAGGTATTGTTGCTTGGCTCAGGAGCTCTAAAAATCGGGCAAGCCGGCGAATTTGACTACTCTGGTTCTCAAGCATTGAAAGCACTTCGCGAAGAAGGAATATCAACAGTGCTAATCAATCCAAACATTGCAACTATTCAAACATCAGAAGGTGTTGCTGATCAAGTTTATTTCTTACCCATCACTCCTCATTTTGTTGAAGAGGTAATTAAGAAAGAACGCCCTGATGGTATTTTACTCGCTTTTGGTGGACAAACTGCGTTGAACTGTGGAACAGAGTTGTATCTTAATGGTACACTTGAAAAATATGGAGTAAAGGTACTTGGTACATCGGTTGAGGCAATTATGATTACCGAAGACCGCGACCTTTTTGTGAAGAAACTTGATGAGATACAAGCAAAGACTCCGGTATCTCAAGCCGTAGAGTCGATGGAAGATGCCGTTGAGGTGGCTCATCGCATAGGTTTCCCGGTAATGGTGCGTTCGGCTTATGCTCTTGGAGGACTTGGCTCTGGAATTTGTGCCAATGATGAAGAATTCCACGCTCTTTGCGAAAGCGCACTTGCCCATTCAAAGCAAATTCTTGTTGAAGAGTCGCTAAAAGGGTGGAAAGAAATCGAATTTGAAGTAATTAGAGATAAAAACGACCATTGCTTCACTGTAGTTCCAATGGAAAACTTTGATCCACTTGGAATTCACACAGGAGAAAGTATCGTAGTTGCTCCAATCGTTTCATTGACACAAGAGCAAATTAAATTATTGCAAGATATTGCTGTTCGCGTAGTTAGACACATCGGTATTGTAGGAGAATGTAATATCCAATATGCATTCAATGCAGAAACAAACGATTATCGAATCATCGAAATCAATGCTCGATTGAGTCGTAGCTCGGCTCTTGCATCAAAAGCGTCGGGTTATCCATTAGCATTTGTTGCTGCTAAACTTGCGTTGGGTTACTCACTCGACCAAATTGGTGAAATGGGAACACCAAACTCGGCTTATGTTGCACCTTCGGTTGATTATATGATTGTGAAAATCCCTCGTTGGGACTTGACTAAGTTTGCCGGTGTTGACCGTGAAATCGGTTCTTCAATGAAATCAGTAGGTGAAATCATGTCAATAGGTAAGTCATTTGAGGAAATTATCCAAAAAGGACTTCGTATGATTGGTCAAGGAATGCATGGTTTTGTAGGAAATCGTGATTTGAAATTTGATGATATTGATCATGCATTGTCTCATCCAACTGACTTGCGCATCTTTGCTATTGCTAAAGCTCTTGAAGAAGGATATACAGTAGAACGCATTGAGGAATTGACAAAAATTGATCCATGGTTCCTTAATTGCTTGAAAAATATCGTTGATTATACTGAAGTACTTAAGAAATATAATCGCATAGAGGATCTTCCTGCTGATGTATTAGCTGAAGCTAAACGCCTTGGATTTAGTGATTTCCAAATTGCTCGCTATGTGGAAAATCCTGAGGTCAACTATGAAGCAGAGGTATTGCGTGTGCGTGAACATCGCAAAAACTTGAATATTACTCCTAAAGTGTGTCGAATCAACACTGTTGCAAGTGAATATCCTGATTTGACAAATTATTTATATGTAACATATGGTGCTGATGCTCATCAAATACCTTATGACTACAATTCAGGAAAGAACATCGTTGTGCTTGGCTCAGGAGCCTACCGCATTGGTAGCTCGGTAGAATTTGACTGGTGTTCGGTTAATGCTGTAAACACTTGTCGCAAACTCGGTTATAAGTCAATCATGATAAACTATAACCCTGAAACAGTCTCTACTGACTATGACATGTGTGATCGCTTATATTTTGATGAGTTGAGTTTCGAACGTGTCCTTGACGTAATTGATTTAGAATCTCCACGTGGTGTGATTGTTTCTGTAGGAGGACAAATTCCAAATAACCTTGCGATGAAATTATATCGTCGTCATGTGCCGGTACTTGGAACATCACCCATATCAATTGACCGAGCAGAAAACCGTCATAAATTCTCTGCTATGCTCGACTCTCTCGGAATTGACCAACCGCGTTGGAAAGAGTTGACAAGTTTTGAAGATATTGATAAATTTGTTGCTGAAGTAGGTTTCCCTGTCTTGATACGCCCAAGTTATGTATTGTCAGGGGCTGCGATGAATGTATGTTATGACCATGAATCAATGTATGAATTCCTTGGAGCAGCAGCAAAAGTATCTAAAGAATTCCCTGTTGTGGTAACAGAATTCTTGCAAAATGCAAAAGAAATTGAGTTTGATGCAGTTGCTCGCAATGGTGAAGTTATAGAATATGCAATCTCTGAGCACATTGAGTTTGCAGGTGTTCACTCAGGTGATGCAACATTGGTGTTCCCTGCACAAAAAATATACATGGAAACCGCTCGTCGCATCAAGCGCATAAGTAAAAAAATTGCTAAGGAATTGAATATCTCAGGTCCATTTAACATTCAATATCTTGCTAAAAACAATGATGTAAAGGTTATTGAATGTAACTTGCGTGCTTCTCGTTCATTCCCATTTGTCTCTAAGATATTGAAACGCAATTTCATTGAAACAGCAACTCGCATCATGCTTGGCGAGCCTGTAGAAAAAGCTGATTCTTCAACATTTGACATTGATTATATAGGTATCAAAGCTTCTCAATTCTCATTTGCTCGTCTTCACAAAGCAGACCCTATCTTGGGTGTAGATATGGCTTCTACCGGTGAAGTAGGTTGTATAGGTGACGACTTCAACGAAGCTCTTCTAAGCTCACTTATCGCTGTAGGTACTACTATTCCAGAAAAAAATATCATGGTATCTTCTGGTGATGCTAAATCAAAAGTAGATTTACTAGAACCATGTCGTGAACTTGCCAAAAATGGTTACAATATCTAT
>JAFXGB010000264.1 GCA_017520235.1 Muribaculaceae bacterium
ATTAAATAAAATCAATAATAAACCAGTTATGAACAAAAAATTGACGTTTGCCCTTGTATTGGGCGGTGCATTGGTTCTTTCTTCTTGTGGAAAGAAACTCAATCCATTTGCTGCCGATTATTTTTCGGTAAATCCTAATCCACTTGAAGTAACAGGAGATAAAGTTCCTGCTACTATTACAGGTAAAGTCCCTGCTAAATTCTTTGAAAAGAATGCAGAGGTAAAAGTAACTCCTTACTTGGTGTATAACGGAACAGAAACTGCAGGTCAAGCTTATACTTTCCAAGGTGAAAAAGTACGTGGTAACAATCAGGTAATTAACTACGAATATGGCGGTACTGTAACAATGCCTGTTATGTATCAATATGTTCCTGAAATGGCTAAGAGCGAACTGTCTCTTGCTTTTGAAGTTACTCAAGGGAACAAGCAATATGTGTTGCCTCGCGTGAAAGTTGCTGATGGCGTTGTTGCTACAGCTACTCTTGCTGATGCCGGAACAGTTGCTCCTGCTATTGCTCCTGACAAATTCCAACGCATTATTAATGAAAAATATGCGGCTGAAATCAAATTCTTGGTTAATCAGGCAGACATTCGCAAAGGTGAGCTCGCTTCTGATGAAATGGCGGCTCTTCACGCAAAAATAGCTGCAGCCAATGAAGATGAAGATCTTGAAGTTGCTGAAGTAAATATTTCTTCATACGCATCTCCTGATGGTGAACTTGACTTTAATGAAAAGCTTGCCGGAAAACGTGAAGCTAACACTTCAAAATATCTTAAAGACAAATTCAAAAAAGATAAAATCACTGAGTTTGGTGAATTGACAGCTCAATTTACAGCTGAAGACTGGGAAGGTTTCCAACGCCTTGTTTCTCAAAGTGATATCCAAGACAAAGAATTGATTTTGAGCGTTCTTTCAATGTATAAAGACCCAGAACAACGTGAACGCGAAATCCGCAACCTTTCATCAGTATTTGATCAACTTGCTGACGAAATTCTCCCTCAATTACGTTATTCTCGCATCACAGCGTCAATCAATGTTATTGGTAAGAGCGATGAAGAAATTGCTCAATTATTTGAACTAAATCCAAAAGTGCTTTCTGTTGATGAAATTCTTTATTATGCAACTTTGACAAACGATAATGATCAAAAACTTAACATCTATAACAAAGCTGCTGAACTTTATCCAAACGATTATCGTACATTCAATAACGTTGGTGTTTGTCAATTCATTGATGAAGATTATGATGCTGCTAAAGCTAATTTCGAACAAGCTGCTCGCTTGAATGGCGAAAGCGCTGAAGCTCAAATGAACCTTGGTCTTGTTGCTTTGGAAAACAAAGATTACAAGGAAGCAGGTCAAAAATTCGGTGCTGCTGCAGGTCTTGATGAACTTGGCGATGCTATGGGTACATACTATATGATGCAAGGTGATGTTAATGCTGCTGCCAAAACATTTGGCGATAGCAAAACTAATAATGCTGCTCTTGCTCAAATATTGAACAAAGATTATAGTAAAGCTAAATCAACACTTTCTGCTATTAATAACCCTGATGCTACTACTTACTATTTGATGGCTGTTCTTGGAGCTCGCACTAACAATGAACAAATGGTTTATAGCAACATTCGTCAAGCTGCAAAACTTGACAAATCATTTGCAGAACGCGCTCTTAACGACCTTGAATTCTCAAAATTCAACATCGCTTCAGTTGTAAGTCTATAATAATACAATATTAAGTCTTGAGGCGGATGAGTGTGTCCGCCTCATTTTTTTCAAAAATAAAAATGAAAAAGATATTTACAATAGCAGTTATAGGACTTGCATTGACTGCATGTGGCTCAAAGTCAGCGACAGAGAATGTTGAGGGTGAACATGTCCACACTGAAGCTTGTGGCTCTCATGGACATGACCACGAAGGCCATGCTCACAATCATTGTGTTAAAGTTGCAGGCATTGCTCAAGCTGGAGACGCTGAATCGGGCAAAATAACAATCAAGAAATTACATGGTGGCGAGGCGGTAACCTTTGATTATTCAAAATCTAATCAAGATCAGATTGCTGCATGGATTGAAGGTGATACTGTAACAGTATTTATTGACAGTCACAAACATGGTTCTCATAGCCATGAGACAATCAAAAAAATCAAGATTGGCAATTTTGAATGTGACACTCACAAGCATAGCGATGCTCATGCTCACGAGCATGATACTCACAATCACAACCACCAACATTAATTTTTTTGATGGCATTAAGGAAAAATTTATTACCTTTGTGCCGTTGATGCGGTAATAGCTCAGTTGGTAGAGCATCAGCTTCCCAAGCTGAGGGTCGCGAGTTCGAGCCTCGTTTACCGCTCTCAGAAAAATCAATTATAAAACACAGTGCAAAAATCCCCGGTCCTAAGACTGGGGATTTTTTATAGCTAAATATCCTATTTTGTGAAAAAAATCGGCGCAATTATTAGAGAATCAGTAGATTAGCTTTTCTTTGGGGAGAAGGTGGTTATGGCGGTGATAATGTCGTCAGGGTTGTCGGAGATTGAAAGAATCAGATTGCGGTATTTGCCACTGTGAGTCATTTCGTCAAGGAGTCGGTAAGCCGGAAGCTCCTTTGTCCAATATTCGGTATTTAGAAATACCATAGGGCTTGCATAGCCAAATGTCAGATAGTGGTTTTGTACCGCATCTTGAAAAATTTCTTGCATGGTGCCTGCGCTACCGGGAGTATATATCACCCCACCTTTGGCAATTGTGAGTAGTCCGTCTTCACGCAATGAATTTTCAAAATATTTAGCTATGTGAGATGCAAAAGGTGTAGCCGGCTCATGTCCATATAGCCATGTGGGAATACCCACACTTTTATATCTCTCTTGGGGAAAACGCTCCATCACAGCAAAAGCCGAGCTCAACCACCCTTCATCTTTAAATGATGGATGTGGGGATAGCATCGCCATTGCTTCATCTACCTCTTGTTGAGAGCGACCTGCCATCCATGCGCCAAGATGTGTTGCTTCCATTGCTCCGGGACCTCCACCGCTCGCCATCAGTTTGCCTCGCTCGGTGAGAGCTTTAGCGATGTCAACAATCTGTCGGAACACCTTGTCGGTGCGCAACAAGGCATGTCCGCCCATTATAGCCACGATATCCTCCTCTTTGTAGTTGCCTAGGAAATCATGTAGAGCATCGCTCATTGAATGGTCATGCAGAGTGCGTGCAAGCGTCTCAGAAATATCATGAGCGCGTATGCCGGTGTTGAGATAGTGTTTATATATTAGAGTATCGTAGCAATTAGCCTGTGTCTTGGGCTGGCTGTAGTCATATCCGTCATATAGCGAGGCTGCCGTGTAAAGCGATGTGCGAAAAACATTATATGGCACATGCATTGACGTGAGCGCAGTGTTGCTGTCGTCAAGCGTAAATCTCATCTCGGGAGTTAGCCGACAGCCGATGAATATACATTCTTGAAACGATACCTTGGAAAGGTCAAACTCAAGAGTGCGAAAGTTGATGCATTGAAAAACATATCGTTTTATTGCCCCTCCACGAGACAATAGCTCAATAGCTTTAGCTTCGGTATCTATTTCAATGTGGTTGTGCATAGGAAGGAGATGTTAGGCAACAGATACGAGTTCGATTTCGAAGATGAGGGTTGAGTTTTTGGGAATACCATCGGTGCCACGAGAGCCGTAGCCGAGTTCCGATGGGATGTAGATGCGCCATTTGTCGCCGGCATGCATCTGAGTCAGCGCTATTTGCCAACCTTTTATCAACTCGCCCAAACGGAAAGCGTCGGGATAGCCTTGCACGGTGTTGTCGTCAAATGTGCGACCATTGATGAGCGAGCCTTTGTAATAGACACACACGATGTTGTGAAGCTTCGGCATAGCGCCATCTCCCTCGTTCAACACCTCATACAATAAACCTTGGGAGAGAGGTTTTACTCCATTGCGTTTTGCTACTTCTGCCAAAAACTCCTCATTCTGCTTCTTATATTCCTGTTTACCTGCCATAGCATAAAATCAATTTAAGCAAATGTAGGCAAAAATATTGACAATCCCACAACAATCAGCGGAATTCAAGAATCAATTAGATGTAGTGACCAGTTCTCCTCCTGGGGTAGGAGGAGTGGCACGAAGTGCCGAGGTGGTACGATAGTCAGAGCCGGGAGAGGGTACGGGAGTTTCGGCAAAAAGGTTGTTGCCATAGGCAACTGATAGTATAGCCCCGTACGAAGTGCGGGGTAGGAGTTATGTCTAGTATATTCAATGCCCTTGGGTATTGGATATTGTGTGCTATCTGGGTTTTAAAATCCTATTTTTGTATGATGTGGGACCGTGCGGAGCACGGGAGAGTAGCGGAGGAGAGTTTGTGAAACCACTTCGTGGTATTGCGACAATAATCAGAATCTTTGAATTAAGAATCAATTAGATATGGTAATAAGCTCTCGCCTTGGGGTAGGGAGAGTACGGCAAGC
>JAFXGB010000265.1 GCA_017520235.1 Muribaculaceae bacterium
GTTATTTGTGGCACCATATAGTTCGATGCATATGGTTGTCGGGTCGAGCTGTGTCCATGAACTCTAAGGGATGCGTTTGGGGAGTGAAATGGAGATGCAATCGGTGTTGCCTGTATTGGAGATGGACCAACTATCTGTATTGATTTGCTCTGTTGTGTCGGCAGTCTCTTTAAGGTACTCTTTATTGATATATGCAAAGCGGTTTTGTGATAGTTGAATTTTGTATAAATCCCCTTTTTGCGCTACGGCTTTGACTGTGATGCCTTTGTCAAGGAATCCCATTTTAGATCCGCCAAGTCTGTCGCCACCATCGCCATATTGCATGTATGCTCCATCAAGAGTGGTAAAATGTTGTGGTGTCTCAAATATTATGGAGTGAGGGGCATTGCTGGTTTTCCTTGGGCTTGAAGGTGCGTCTTTGAAGAAAATATTGAGTGTTTGTTTTGTTGTTGTTTTTCCGTTTTTGACAACAATATCAATTTTGTTGTCCCCTTTGTTTAACGAAACTTCGTCTCCGAAAGTTCCTGTCTTATAAACATGCACGCTTTTGCCGTTTATTTTGGCTGTGCTTCCAGGAGTGGTAACTCCTACGATTGTGTGCTGTGACTTATAAACTGTATCTCTGTCTCCGCGATGAATTTTAAGAGGAGTTTTAGCTGATGCTAAAAATAGTCCGATTGTGAGGGCTAAAAATAATGCAAAGTGTTTCATGGTTAAATGGTGTTTAATGGTTTGTGGATAAACAAAAAGAGTGTGACCGATTGGGCACACTCTTTTGTTCGTTGTAAAAGTGCTGATAAGCAATTATGCTTCAGCAGGAGTTACGTTGATGAATTGACGACCGTTTTTGCCTTCAGAGAAGACTACTGTGCCATTAACAAGAGCGTAAAGAGTGTGGTCTTTACCCATACCAACGTTTTCACCTGGGTGGTGAACTGTACCACGTTGACGTTTGATAATGTTACCAGCTTTAGCAAATTGACCGCCGAAAATCTTAACACCGAGTCGTTTGCTTTCTGACTCGCGACCGTTCTTAGAACTACCTACACCTTTCTTATGTGCCATTTCCTTAAGATTTTAGAGGGTTATGCAACTACGTCTTTAATCACAACTTGGGTGAAGCATTGGCGATGACCGTTTTTACGGCGGTAGCCTTTACGTCTTTTCTTTTTGAAGACGATAACTTTTTCACCTTTTACGAGGGGACGTTTAACCTCGCAAACTACTTTAGCTCCTTCAACGGTAGGAGCGCCTACTTTAACGGCACCGTCGGCATCTACGAGCAATACGCGATCAAATTCTACTGTGTCGCCTTCGTTAACTTGCTCACCGAGATAGTGTACATACAAGAACTTTCCAGCTTCTGCTTTGAATTGTTGTCCTTGGATTTCTACGATAACGTACATCTGTTAATTATGTTTATTTACAGGTTACTCCGTTAGGCGAGATGCTTATGCATACTACTTATTTGAGCCTATGTCGGAAAAATTAGCGCACAAAGTTAGTGATTTCCTTTTGATTACACAACACAATTTAGAAATTATTTTTATCCTAATCATCTGTTTTGTGATAGCGGATGATATATAAAGTTGTGAGGAATGAATATTTTTTAGGGGAGGGGGTTGCATAATTTGAAAATCTGTATTAACTTTGCACACGCTTTCGGACAAAACCGATGCAGGTCCCATAGCTCAGTTGGTTAGAGCACCTGACTCATAATCAGGGAGTCCTTGGTTCAAGCCCAAGTGGGACCACATAACAAAATCGCTAAGTAGTTGAAATTCCAACACTTAGCGATTTTCCTTTAAAATTCAGCCCGAATTTAGCCCGACTTATAGATTGCTTAATCGTCTAGATTTCTATCTTTTCCGTGACAATTGTTATTGTTTTCGACTATATCTTCTGTAATTAATAATACATTATTTATTATTCATCTTCGGTGCGAAGGGTTACTCGAAGTTTGTGGGCATTGGCAAGATCGGCAACTGATGCCGATTGGTCAAATCTACAAACGGGGACTCCGTTTTTTGTTGTGATATTGGCACTCATGGCTTCATTGCGGCTCAATTCGTTGCCATTCTCATCAAGATACTGCACCACTACACGATGACGGAAACCAACCATTACTCAATGGAGCAACCGAAATAGATGAAACCAAACCAGTAATACTCGTAGTTGAAGACAACAATGATATATTAAATTACATAGGCTCGGTAATCAACAATGCACATATTCACTACGCCCATGATGGAACCGACGGAATGGAAAAGGCCACAAATATTATCCCCGACATTATTATTACCGACATTATGATGCCTGGAATGGATGGGCTTGAAATGATACAACAAATCCGTCAGTCAGAGTTGCTTAGCCACATTCCGGTAGTTGCTATCACAGCCAAATGTTCCGAGGCCGACAAAATCAAAGGAGTGAAAGCCGGTATTAATCACTATCTCTACAAGCCGTTTGATGCCGACGAATTAAATGCCACCATAGACAATATAATACAACTACGTCGTTCTATTCAAGAAAAATTCAATCGCAATGAATTGGAAAGTGTTGTTGATACAGATGCTGACATCAGCCGTAATGACCAAGCGTTCTTGACCAAGGTGATTGACATTATATATAGTCAAATGTCGCAGCATAATGTCAATCCTCAAGAAATTGCATCGGCATTGTGTATAAGCACCAAGCAGTTAAATCGCAAAATTAGTGCAATAACCGGTCAAAGCCTTGGAAAATATATAATTCAAGTGAGAATGAATAAGGCCAAGAAATTGCTTGATTCAAATAAAGGTTACACGATTGCAGAGGTGTCACAACTATGTGGTTATGAGGAAAATTCCAACTTCACTCGCATATTCAAGCAAGTATATGGAATAACCCCATCGCAATACAATCGCCGACCATAATACATAACACTTTCCACATCACACAGAGGCTATCTTGCAATTGCCTCTTATTTTGCTCAAAATTTGAGCTTAAAATAACACACCATAAAATCTTCTCGACTTCAGCGCAAAAAAGTTACCGAGTCATCACCGTCAGCATCGTCATCATCCTCACCTCAATCTGACTCCGAAGATTAACCTTTTAATTGTTTGCTATGGAAAACTTCAATCACTCATTACCGGGTATCGCACAAATCGGCTATGTCATGGACGATTACTTCTACGATAATGGTTATGTTTTCCGTAGATAAATCTTTCGCAAACAACACTGAAAAAGGTCTCTTCGGAGGCCTTTTTTGCTGTTTATTGTAACTTTTTTGTTTGAAAATTTGTTTGTGTGATATAAGTGTTATACATTTACACTACAAATATAATACAATATATAACTATGGCTGTCGTAATCGAAAGAAAACAAACTGCTTTTAGACTAAGCACAAGTTTACTAAATAAATTAAGAGAGGCTGCTGAAAGAGAAAATCGCAGTTTGAACAACTATGTCGAAAGTGTTTTGATGGACGCTGTATTTAGCAATCCTAACAAATTAACTTTGGCTGCAATGAAAGAGGCTCGTGAAAATCGCGACTTGGAAACGTTAGATGTAAACAGTCTTGATTCGCTGATTGCGTCATTGTAGGAGTAAGTATACACTAAAAATGACCGGGCAGTTTAAGAAAGACCTTAAACGCATTCAAAACAATTCGAAAAAGATAGAGCATCTTAAAGCTGTTCTTACTTCTCTACAAGAAACAGGCGTGGTACCTGAAAATTATAATCCACATAAATTGACAGGCAATTATAATGGATTTATGGAATGCCATGTCGAAAATGACTTGTTACTGATTTGGTTCGACGAGGAAGAAAACATCATCAAACTTGTTCGCCTTGGTAGTCATTCTGAATTATTCTGATAATATAATAGTAAATTATACTTGAAAGCCTATCTTCGGATAGGCTTTTTGCTGTTCTATTTCTAAATTATGTTACATGACATACTTATGCGAAGTGGAGAGCATTATTTTATGGTTGATTTTTATGTAACCCTTGCTCTAATGAGGCCTCTATTCGCATTGCTGTTGCCGCTTTTACTATAACATCAAAGCCAATAGAGGCTCGGCCAAGAGTAACGTTCCGTTGATGACACACTGCAATAGGATTATATGACGGTACCATTTGAAATGTTTGGTTTTCGGGCAATTTAATGTGGCTTGGCACTAACGCTCGGCTGGGCTGTGCCAATTACTTTAGGAGTGGCGTTCCCTATGTTTTTTTCACCTGCAAGCATCAAGGCTTATGCCTTTGTTACGTTACGCAGTGAAACCTACACAAGTTCCGGTTTAATTACTCCATTGCGTTTATCTCCTCATCACGCTTTGATGCTCTTGACACAAAATACTTACTCTTGCAGTTCGGCTTCGCCTATTGCCTTCGAATTGAGATACCTAAATTATATAGTTGCTGTAATCAGCACATGCCATTGTCTATCTGAATCTCTACGCTGAATGTAACCTTTCTTGATTAGATTGTTAATTTGCTTCTGTATTGCAGATGTGTTTATACCTATCAATTTGGTTAACTCACTGTAGGTAATAGCAGGATTTTCTTGCAATGCCAATAGAATTTTTGTAGTATTGGCACTTCTGAATGTAACAATTTGTCCGTCATACCACCACACATTTTCTGCAGATTTAGTCACAAAGTCAATGTCAGCTTGAATTTCTGTTTTGACAATATTTTTAAAGTAGTTCAAAAAATCTCTGATGTCTCTTAATGTAGCATGTGCTCCATTAGAAGGGGTTGGACCAACAACGAGGTCAGATTGATGTAATGCCTCCAAATATGCTTGCTTATCACGATTGCGTACCACAATCATTGGCCAATCATGTCGAGAAAGAATATAATTTACCATTAGTCGAGCAATACGACCATTTCCGTCCTCAAAGGGGTGAATGCGAATGTATCTATAATGAAACATAGCGGCTAACTCAATTGGTGAGTAATTGCCACTTTGCTCTGCTTCATTATACCATACAACCAAATCATTCATCAAAGCTGGCGTTTCTTCTGGCGATGCATATTCGAATCGAGCTCCATATCGGGTAATTACACTATTGGGGCGTGTTTTATATGTACCTGCATGCACCACATAGCTAGACTGAATTCCTCCCGGTAGAGTTGTATAAACAGTATAGTCCTCGCGTAAAAGAGTTTGATGTAACTGTCTGATGAATGTCTCGGTTAAAGGAGTTTTCTCCTTTGCGACTTCTGTCATCATCTTCAGCCCTACATTACTTGCTTTCATCTCCTCAAAGTCCTTCATCTCTGCTTCGCCACTCACTTTGCCAAACAAAAGCAATAATTCCGTTTGACCGTAGGTAAGAGTATTACCCTCTATGTGGTTAGAATTATAGTTGTATTCAATAGTAAATTTACGAGCAATTTGAGCCTGCTTCTTGTCGCTAAGCGGAAGCAATGATAACCACTTGTTATATATGACTTCAAGACCTTTCATATTAATGATTGTTATATACCACCTTTTATGGTGGTAAGTTACCACCTTTTATTGTTTGTGCAAAATTAGTAAAAAATATTGAGATAGAACAACTCTCCCTGTTTACTTTTTCTCTTGTTGCGACTTATTCCACTGAGTTAATAGCATTCGAGCATTAGTTTCAGGGTCAGTCTTAATGTAAGATAGGAATGCTTTCTCGGTCTTGTGTCCTGTGATTTGCATTATCACAAGTGCAGGAGCTCCACTTTCAAACATATTAGTTGCAAACGAGCGACGAGCAGTGTGAGCACTTACTAACTCATATTTTGGGAAATATTCCTTAATACGACGCCCTGCAATGGTATGAGTGATTGACGTATCCTCAGTTATGCCTGCCTTTTGGCAAATTTCTTTTAGAAATGAATTGAATTTCTGATTGGAAATAACAGGAGGCAGTTCGCCGTACATCGCTCGTAAAGGACTTTCTTTTTTGATTGTTAGTATTGAATTTAGTTTAATTCCGAAGACAATCTATTTTAGGATAAGACAATATGTAATTACCTGATCATATTTTATAGAGTAATAAGATAAAGATACTAAAAAAATACTTACATTTGTAAGAATGTAATACTTAAATCAAAGACTATGGACAGACGTCAGATGTTAAAAGTGGCAGGTGCGGCAGTTGCAGGAGTATCTGCTTTTGGATTGCAAGCAATTGCTAATGACGCTCAAGGAGCGGGTAATTCACCTCGAAAGAAAGCTCTCATAATAGGTGCACACCCCGATGACCCCGAGACTGGGTGTGGCGGAACGATGATACTGCTCCGTCGTGCCGGATATGAAGTCGTATCGGTCTATATGACAAAAGGGGAGGGCGGTATTGTTGGAAAATCCCACGATGAGGCTGCTGCCATAAGAACACAAGAGGCTAAACGAGCTTGTGAGGTTTTGCAAGTGCGCCCGGTGTTTATGACACAAATTGATGGCGTTTCCGAGATAAACAAAGCCCGATATGTCGAAATGCGAGAGCTAATAGCAAAGGAAAGTCCCGATATTGTATTTACCCATTGGCCCATCGACTCTCACCCCGACCATCGTGTGTGCTCACTATTGGTCTATGACGCATGGCGTCGACTTGACTACAACTTTGAACTATATTATTTTGAGGTGATGAGTGGCACGCAGACACAGCTGTTCCAGCCAACGGATTATGTCGATATCAGCGACGTAGCCGAGCAAAAACGCCGTGCATGCTATTGCCATGAAAGCCAAAACATGGCACCGCTCTATGAAGATTGGCACATACCAATGGAGAAATTCCGCGGACTCGAACTTCGATGCCCCGCTGCCGAAGCCTTCATCCACCTCCGCCGCGACAAAAACTACATATTTTAAACATTTCTCAGACAGAAATAATGGCATCATGAAGTTATTAAAATATATATTTATTGTTCCGATATTGGCTTTTATTTCATGTTCATCTGATGAGCCAAATGATGGAAATGTTGTAAATGGAGAAAGTGCTACTCGTTATTCTGCATCATTTTTGGTTGTTGAAAATTCAAATAGTGTTGTTGAAGATAGCTCAATTGAAAGTTTATGGAATGTTATAAATACAATTGTGCCTTATTCAACTGACAAAAGAGAGGTCGTAATTCAAATAGAGGAAATAGACCATTATGATATAACTTATACACTTTTGCTTGCCAATAAATCAGCAAAACTTGATATCGATACAATAACATATAAAAATAAGATTAATAATTTATATAAAGTAATTACATATACATATGAAATAGGCCGTTATTATATTTCAGAATATGAGGACGACCGATGGTCAATGGTTGTTGATGTTACAAATGATGCTATTTATATGGGATATTTAATTAAGGAAACAGAAGAAAAAACAGATAGTTATCAAAAAATTGTTGACTTATTTGATTGTAGTATAGAAAAAACAGAATTTATAAGTTCTACTAAAGGTGAGCAAAAATCAGAAAAAACGAGTTATTCCGGATTGTTTAATGTTATATTAGAGTCAACAGGAATGGTAACATTAAGAAATCCTGATTATTTGTTTAATTTCCATCCTTCAACAGGAGCGTTAACGATGCTTGAGCCTGATTATGAAGAAATCGGGGTATTAGATAGACTATAATTATTTAGAATTATACAATCGGGATGAAGCGCATAGGGATATTGTCAGATACACATTCATGTTGGGATGACCGCTACGCAAAGCATTTTGCTGATTGCGATGAGATTTGGCATGCCGGTGATGTGGGCGATATGTCCATCATAAAACGTTTGGAGGAGATAGCTCCTGTGGTTAGAGCTGTTTCTGGAAATATTGACCATGGCGATGTGTGTCGGCGATGCAAGGAGGTGGAGTGTTTCTCGGTGGAAGGAATTAATGTGTGGATGACTCACATAGGTGGTTACCCTACGCATTATGTTGCCGGAGTGAAACGCCAACTATCGGGCAATCGCATCAATCTGATGGTAACTGGGCACTCTCACATTTTAAAGGTTATGTGGGATCATGAATTGGACTTGTTGCACATAAATCCGGGAGCTGCCGGTTATCATGGATGGCAGAAGGAGCGCACGCTTGTGCGTCTTGTCCTTGACAACGGAAATATGCGCGACCTTGAGGTCATTGAATTAGGAAAGAAAGTAATGAACTAAAAATAAAAACGAAAATGAAAATCAGATTATTTATAGTATCGGCTATTGCGTTAGTCTTGTTTGCTGCATGTAAAACTAACGAGGCTAATTATCGTGCTGCCTATGAGATTGCTAAGCAGAAGAGCATGGATGGAGTTGATGCTGAAACGTATGAAAAAATGCAACGTGAGTCAATGCCGACAAAGGAGGTTGCCGGGGGTGATACTTTGCGCATGATGAGGGCTTCAGTAAATGTTGCAAAATATGAGGGTAATGACGATGTTTTGTTGAAACGATATAATGTAGTTGTTGCACAATTCAAACAAATTTTCAACGCCAAAGCGATGATGCGACGATTGAAAAATCAAGGATATGATGCCATTGTATTGCAAAATCCCGAGCCACTATATTATGTCGTGGCCGGTAGCTTAGATAATAAAGGAGAGGCGGTAGAGTTGATTAAAAAGTTGACAAATGATGAGTCAATCGTTTTGCGTGAGCCATATCCATGTATTTTAGAGCCGTTGCATCTTGTAAAATGAGAAATTTCAAGTAAAATATTTTGAATAAAAGAATATTTCAACTACATTTGAAATGGTATTATATTTAACCGTTTTTCGGAAAATATGTTTTTATAGATTGTAGATTAAAATGGACGCCATCGTGAGATGCCGTCCATTTTTTATGGGTTATAAAGTGCCTTTCGTTGAGGGTAAAGTGTATTTGAATATATCTCGGCGTATTGCCATTTTTACTGCCCGAGCAAGACCTTTGAAAATACCTTCTATTTTGTGATGTTCGTTAGTCCCTTCAGCTCTGATGAATAGGTTCATGCGAGCGCTATCGCTAAGGCTCTTGAAGAAGTGTAGGAACATTTCTGTGGGCATGTCTCCAATTTTTTCACGTTTAAATTCTACGTCCCACACAAGCCATGGTCGTCCACCAAAATCAATGGCTACTGTACACAAGCAATCATCCATAGGGAGTACATATCCATATCTTTCTATCCCACGTTTGTCTCCAAGGGCTTGGCGCAAAGCATCGCCCAATGCAATGGCTGTATCTTCAATCGTGTGGTGTTCATCTACATGGAGATCGCCAATTGTTTTTATGTTTAAGTCAATTCCTGAGTGGCGTCCTATCTGTTCAAGCATGTGGTCAAAAAATCCCAGTCCTGTTGAAATCTGGCATTTACCTGTGCCGTCAAGGTCCACTGAGACTTCGATTTCCGTTTCAGATGTGTTGCGCGTTACAGTAGCTTGGCGTGATCCTCCCTGAAGAAATTCTGAAACTTTGTCCCATGAAGTTGTGATTATACTTATTGTTTCTGATAGTCCCTTTTCTGAAATTTCAGTAGCGACATCATCAATGTTGCGTAGCAAAATGGCTTTACATCCGAGATTTTTAGCAAGTTGCACATCGCTGAGTCTATCTCCAATGACAAATGAATTTTCTAAATCATAATTTCCGGAAAGATATTCTCCAAGCAAAGCAGTTCCCGGTTTGCGCGTGGGTTTATTCTCATGCTCAAAAGTGCGGTCAATAATAATATCGTCAAATGTAACACCTTCATTTTCAAATGTACGCAACATCTTGTTGTGAGCCGGCCAGAATGTGTCTTCAGGGAATGAGTCAGTCCCCAACCCATCTTGATTAGTGACCATTACAAGCTTAAACGGGAAGTGTGAGGCTATAAAATGCATCGCTCTTAAAGCACCGGGCACAAGTTCAAGTTTTTCAAGCGAGTCCACTTGAAAATCAACAGGAGGCTCAACAATCAGAGTTCCGTCTCGATCGATGAATAAGACACGTTGTTTATTTTCGGGTGTTGCCATATTCTGTAAGTTTTTCTATTAAAAGAGCATTTTCGGTATCATTGCCTATTGTTAGTCGCAAACATTCACCACACTTGTGTACACGAGTGCGATTTCTTACTATGACTTTCTCGTCACGCAAATAATTGTATATAGCATCGGCATCACTCACCTTAACGAGTAAGAAATTGGCATCGGAAGGGTAGATGTGCTTTACATCTGGGAGAGTTGACAATTTTTCAGCAAGGGCATTGCGTGCATCGATTAGTTCTTTTACAATTGCTTCAATGTGAGAGCTATCGGCAAGAACTTTTAAAGCCTCTTGTTGAGTGAGCTCGCTGATATTATAAGGATATTTTACTTTATTGTAAATATTGATTATATCTGTTGAGGCATAAGATATACCGAGTCTGATAGCCGCGCTTGCCCAAGCCTTAGAAAATGTCTGCATGACTATCATGCGAGGATAGTCATTGAGGAACTGCACCATTGATCCCACGGGAGAGAAATCAATATAGGCTTCGTCAACGATTGTTATACCATTAAAGCGAGAGCATATCTCTTTTATTTGTTCAAGAGGGAAGGCATTAGCCGTAGGGTTATTTGGAGAGCATATCCACACAATCTTTGTCTTTTCATCGCAGGCATTGATTATCGCATCTACATCGAGCGAAAAATCATCGTTTAGACTCACTCGACGATACTCAACATCGTTTACATCGGCGCACACCTGATACATTCCATAGGTGGGCTCTATTGCAACAACATTGTCTATTCCCGGGCGACAAAACACGCGATAGGCAATATCAATACATTCATCACTCCCAACACCAAAGAAAATGTTTTCAGGATTGACACCACGATATGCGCCAAGTTGTTGTTTCACCTCCAATTGGAGAGGATCGGGGTAGCGGTTATATTGGCAAATGCGACTATTCTCGTTGGCATCAAGCCATGCGAGAGCTTCACCGGTAAACTCATTGCGAGCGCATGTGTATGGTGATAGGTTCCAAATATTAGGTCTTACTAAATCTTTAAGTGTCATAGTTGGTTGTCTTTAAGAGAGTTGATGCGTAGAGTCATAGCCATTTTGTGAGCCATGAGGTCCTCATTTTCCGCCATTATCTCCACTGCTGCTCCAATGAAGTTGATTCCCTCAGGAGTTAATTCCTGAAATGTTATTTTTTTGCAGAAGCTATCAAAGTTTACGCCGCTATATGCAGTAGCATACCCCGATGTTGGCAGAGTGTGGTTTGTCCCGGAAGCATAGTCTCCGGCGCTTTCTGATGAATAAGGTCCAATGAATACTGAGCCTGCATTTTTCACCTTATCACATAATGCTACAGCATCGGCATGGTTTATAATCAAGTGCTCAGGGGCATAGAAATTAGAGAAATCCATGACATCGTCAATGCTGTTCAAGAGGATTATGCGACTATGTTTGAGCGATTTCTCCATCATTTCGCGTCGGGGTAATATAGATAGCAATCGTTCTATTTCTTGAGGTAATTTATCTACAAGAGCCTCTGAAGTGGTGAGCAAAATAGATTGACTATCAGGACCATGCTCAGCCTGCGATAGGAAATCGGCAGCAACAAAGTCGGCACGAGCATTGTCATCGGCAATAACCAACACTTCCGACGGTCCTGCCGGCATGTCTATAGCAACTGCTGATTGGCTCACTTGCTGCTTAGCCTCCATAACAAAGCGGTTGCCCGGACCAAAGATTTTATATACTTGTGATATAGTCTCTGTTCCGTAAGCCATTGCTGCAATAGCTTGAGCTCCACCTGTTTTGTAGATGCGGTGTACACCTGCTATTTTAGCGGCATATAGTATGGCAGGGTTTATCTTTCCGTCTTTGCCGGCTGGAGAGCAGAGTGTGATTTCGTCGCAACCGGCAATGCGAGCCGGAATAGCAAGCATAAGCACCGTTGAAAATAATGGCGAGTTGCCTCCGGGGATATATAACCCCACTTTAGAAATTGCAACAGCTTTTTGCACACATTTCACTCCCGGAGCGGTCTCAATGGTGATGGGATTCATCTTTTGAGCCGCGTGGAAAGTAGAAATATTCTGAGCCGCAAGAGATATAGCTTTTTTGAGATCCTCAGAAACGAGAGACTCGGCTTCATCAATCTCTTGTGGAGTTACACTTAGTGATGATAACTGCGCACCGGTAAAACGTTGCTCATATTCTATCAATGCCTCATCGCCTCTCTCGCGAATGTTTGCAATAATATCGGCGACAATGTTTTTTACCTCAACAGCAGTTTCGGCAATAGCTCGTTTGCACAAGCGCGACCATTCGTTTCTTTCAGGATAGCGTAATATTTCCATCTCTGCTTAGAGTATCATTTTTTCAATATCGAGAGCAAGAATTCCTTCAGCACCTTCGGCTCTTAATCGGCCGATTATTTCCCAAAAACGTTTTTCCTCGATGACAGTGTGAATTGAACACCAATCGTTGTTGGCAAGAGGTAGTATTGTTGGGCTCTTGATGCCGGGTAGAACTGACAATACATTGTCGAGCTTCTCACGAGGCACATTCATCAATATGTATTTTTTCCCATCGGCCGCTTTCACCGCATCAAAACGGAAAAGTAATTCGTCAAGTATTGCTTGTTTCTCCTCAATCAGTTTCTTTTTGCCCGAACTGATGAGTACTGCTTGTGAGTCAAGAACATTCTCAACTTCAGTCAGGTTATTGCTCACGAGAGTTGAGCCCGAAGAAACGATATCAAATATTGCGTCGGCAAGACCTATGCCTGGAGCAATTTCAACAGATCCCGTAATGACATGAATATCGGCATTGATACCCTTTTCTTTGAGGAATTTAGAGAGAATTACAGGATAGGATGTTGCAATCTTGCGGTTGTTAAACCATTCAAGTCCGGTGTAATCAATGCGTTTGGGAATAGCCAATGAAAGGTGACAACGGCTGAAACCAAGTTCTTTGAGAATTTCAACGTTTTTGTCCTTTTCCAACACCTCATTCAGTCCCACGATACCAATGTCGGCAATCCCTGATGCTACAGAATCGGGGATATCGTCATCGCGAAGGAATAATAGTTCCACCGGGAAATTGCGTGATGGAACTAAAAGAGTGCGCTTTACAGCAGTTAGTTTTATACCTGCTTCGCCAAGCAATTCCATTGTTTCGTCATACAGACGACCTTTTGATTGAACTGCAATTCTTAGTCTTGTTTCCATTATTATCTGTTGTTTTTATTATTTCTATTTAATTAAAAAAGAAACCGGTTACCAAGAGAGGAAGCCGGTCAACGATTATCTGTTATAGCCAAGATAAATACATGTAATCACCAAGCCTCCTTCAAGCTGATGCCATGATGATGGTGATGTAATGTAATTAAATTGGTCATTTTGTTTGTTTATCTTTAATATTTGCGACAAAGTTATAATAAATCATTCAAAAATCCAATCATTTTGCTTATAAAATATATCCTTGATAATGTTTTAGTGTAACAAATGAATATATCCTAATTAGAATAAGCAGTCATGTTGAATTTTAGTTACGTTAATAGGTTAGTGGTTGAGGTGATGTCGCAATAATGGCGGATGCCGGCGGTAGCTGATGCCACCGACAACACAAGCATTAGTATTACTGACATTATTGCACGCATGTGGGTCTATCTTAAATTTGTATTCCGCGTTAGGGAAATCTTAGTTTTAGTACAACACACATTGTTGCACAAATAATATTTGGAACTAAGTATAAAATAAAATCATCAAAAGGATAAAAATTACTTATTGCATAATTCTGAAAATCAATTCCATTGTAATAGAATATTGTAATAAGCATCCCAATAATTGAAGTTGAATATAAATAATATAACCAAGGAAAAATGCGAGTCTTGTAAACAAACACCATTGATAATAAAATGATGGTTATAACAATAGTCTCTAAACATATTCCATATGTAACCACAAAATAGACACATTGTATCAATAGCAATGCTACTGCTATCTTACTAATGTATTTGCTCAAAAAAACGATTGCTTTACAATCTTTCGCAATAAATTTTGAAAATCTCAAGAATCTGTACCATGAAATAACCGCAAAAATAAAACTGATACAATTAATAACAATATTTGAACTTTGGGATAAATCAATTTTTAAACCTATTGAATTTAGTAATAACATTGCTGTTATAATCAGACAATAAAATTTTTCAGACAAATTATTACGAAAAACGAGCTTTATTATCGCTGTGCCTATCAGCATCATTGCCAGAGATCTATTATTTATCGTAAAAAAATCTTGCAAACTGCTACCATTTAAAATATCAGCTGCGCCCATGATAAACCATACAACTCCGATATAGTCAAGTATTGTTAATATGATATATTTAGCTCGTTCCATGTTTTTACGCAATTTGTATCATTTAACTCAACTCCATGACGCAAATATTTTAATGCCACGTTTTCCCATTTTTCATTAGGTAAAGTAGTATCTGTTGATATAATCTGATAAATCATATAATCAGCCGGAGCATATCCTCTATCGGATAGAATCATATAATATGCAATCATCTCCCATTCTTTGCCGATTGATTTATAATACTCATGCAACTGTGGCAATACATCAATATTGTTTTTACCTATTACCTCTAATCGCAGACTATCAACCAACACTTTTTCTGCTTGCTCGGCTCTGCTATCATAGAAACAACAACTATGACAAATTCCTAAAAGGAATAATATAAATATCTTAGTTTTCATAATCCTTAAATAACATCTCGTGCAAAAAGAACAAATTTGCCGTATCTCTTAATGCCCAATAGCGAATTTCTTCTGATGCTTTTTCTGAATCATGCTCATTACACAATATGAATAAAAATGGAAGGTAACGTAATTCTCCATATTCTGACTCTGTAAACATCAATGTATCTAAAGAGACATCATCACCTGTCAACAATATATTTTTAAGTGCATCATCAATTTTATTATCGGTCTCATATACCGGAGTAAGATGAATAATGTGCTGATTATCCTCTACACTACGACGATCACATGAAAACAACAGAATTAAGAATCCTAAAATATAAATATATCTTTTCATATAGTATATTATCATTCAAATAGGGTTGTTATAAAACTTTTAATTTCATGAAAGAATGATTCACCAGGATCTCCATTAGGTTTTGCATCCAATGGTAGTGTATTTACAATCTCTCCTTGTTTAAAAACTCGCCATTCTCCTTTTTTGTCAAATGAGCTCCTTGTTTTGGACACTTCCATTCTTCCACTAATAGAATTTATAACAACATAACCATTCGGCGCGATTATAGTTGCATTCGGCATTTCTTCTGAAATATTTTTTGCAAATGAATTATTCCCTCTACCCGTATTGCAAGAATGTAATACAATAGTAGCATCACTATTATTTGTAATGTTTTTTCCTGTTTCAAAATATTTATTTATTAATTTAATCAACGTATTTGCATTTTCTATTCGTTCTGTTCCTCCATCTATAAATACATCAATCCCTTTCGTATCTCCATGTGCAAATATCTGTATATCTTTGTTCTCGGGGTATTTTTTTGCTATATCAGCAATAACTTTATCTTTTTCATTCGTTTCATCAACAAATTCTTTAGTTTCCATTCCTGTCGGATCGATGTATATTAGGGGATTGTTAGCGCAGTTGGCATATGGGGAGAGGTGGGGGTAGGAGCTGGCGAGGGCGTCTCGTGAGATGAACCCGCCGGTGAGGATGTCCAAGAAGCGTGCGTTGTTGTCGTAGTACCCCAACCCGCTCATGTCAAGGAACGGCTTGCCGGAGTGCAGGCGGTCGGTTATCGGCTCCTGCTCCATTCGGCTGAACGGCACCCCCGAGGGGTAGTAGTTCATCGTCTGTAACAACATCCCCGCAGTGTCAACCACCGCTCGCGTACTGCCCAAGTAATTCATGAGTTAATAGTTAAGAACTTAAGCAAATATATAAAATGTCAGTGCTTTTTCCAAGTTTTGAGTGTAAATAATTAAAAAAATAATGATTGAGTTTGTGGCAATTGAAAAAGTAGTAACTTTGTGGTATGGGTAATGATGTTACTTTAAAGCAGATTGTAGATGTTGTAGCGCATCGGCTTGCCGGAATTTATGGGCAGCGCGAGGCGCAGTGGATGGTGCGCATAATTCTTGAAAATGTTAAGGGTTATTCGCCTGTCGATGTAGTGTTGCATCGAGAAGAGGTCTTGTCGGACTTTATTGTCGGCAAAATTGAGGATGTTACTAATAGGTTATTAAAAAATGAGCCTATTCAGTATATATTTGGTTCTGCTCGGTTTTATGGCAATAGCTTTAAGGTTACATCTGCAACGCTCATTCCTCGCCTTGAGACGGAGGAACTTGTCGCTCTGATAGATAAAGAGAATAGGGACACTGACCTGCGAGTGTTGGATGTGGGAACCGGCTCAGGCTGTATTGCTGTAACTCTTGCACGAGTGTTGCGTTTCCCCATTGTTGAAGCAATAGACATTAGTGAAGATGCGCTTGCTGTGGCTCAAGAGAATGCACAGTCTTTGCGAGTAAAGGTGAATTTCAAGAAGGGTGATGCCTTGGCGATGGAGAAGCCCAAGACTCCGATATATGATATAATTGTGAGTAATCCGCCATATATTGCCGATAAAGAGCGAGAGGATATGTCGCAAAATGTGCTAGAGTATGAGCCTCATTCGGCATTATTTGTCTCAGATAATGATCCGTTGTGTTTTTATCGTGCGATAGGAGATTATGGTACAAAGGCATTGAAGAGTGGCGGACGATTGTATTTTGAGATAAACCCCTTATATGTAGAAGAGATGCGAGCGATGCTTGATGCTATGGGGTATAAAGAAATAAGGGTTGTCAGAGATTTGCCTGGCAAGGAGCGAATAATGGCTGCTGTAAAGCCTTAAAACATGACTATGGAGAAGCGAAAGATGAAACCTGAGCAAGCCTTAATGCGTCTTGAATCATTGTGCGCTCGCAGTGAGCAATCGACATGGGAATTAAGACAAAAACTAATGAGGTGGGGGATAGATGATGCTGCCTCAGGTAAAATCATTGAGCAATTGGTGAAAACAAAATTTGTTGATGATTGCCGTTTTGCTCATGCCTATTGTCGTGATAAATTCCGTTTTAGCCGTTGGGGCAAAGTCAAAATCACTAATGGGTTAGTACAAAAGCGCATATCCAAAGAATATATTAATGAAGCTCTCATGGAAATCAATGAGCAAGAGTATGAACAGACATTGTTGGAGTTGTTGAAACAGAAGGCTAAGACGATAGAAGATGCGTGCTCCTATGATGGCAAAACCCGATTGTTCCGATTTGGCGTTTCGCGAGGCTTTGAACCGTCAATGGTGGTGAAGCTGATAAATGGTGGCAGAATATGGGCTTCGGAGCATTAAAGGGTTGGTTTAACGACTTATTGCGCATTGTCTATCCTGATGTGTGTGAGGTATGTGGTTCTTCTTTGGTTAGAGGGGAGGAGGTAATTTGCCTTAAGTGTGACATGAATATGCCTCGCACAAGGGTGCATAATGACTCTTTCAATATAATCCATGAACGACTTGCCGGAAAAACTCCCATAGAGCGTGCAGCAGGTTACTTTTATTATTATCGCGAGAGTGATTATGCTTCAATCATTCATAATGCAAAATATAATGGACGACCTATAATTGCGCGAAAATTGGCAATGCGTTTTGCCGGAGAGTTAATGGCTGATAATTTCTTTGATGGAATTGACATAATCCTTTATGTGCCTATGTTTTTCTTGAAAAAGATAAAACGAGGATATAATCAAAGTGAGTATATTGCGAATGGGTTGTCTCAAGCGACAAATATTCCGGTGGGGCATAATCTAATCTCAAAGCGAAGCCATTCATCGCAGACGAAGAAGAATAGTTATAGACGTTGGCTTAATGCTCAGGGAGTATATGATGTAATAAATCCCGAAGGACTTGAAAACAAGCACGTTTTAATTGTTGATGATGTGATAACAACAGGTGCAACATTATTGACATGTTGTGATGTTGTTCACAAGGCAGTACCATCGGCAACGATAAGCGTGTTATCTCTTGCCGTAACTCGTTTAAGATAGTGTGATGCGTGATGCTATCGCCGGCTCGTTCATGAATAGCGATGCCATTTCAGAAAACTTGTCGGGATTTTCTGTTGTTAAATATTTACATGAGCCTGAACGAGAGCATTTCTCGTCCATTTCGGGGTGTCGCTTGAGATAGTCAATGAGGCTCTCAGCAATTATTTCCCCTTGTGTGATAACTTGTGCCGATTGAGGAACATATTGGCGTATTTTGGGATATAGTAACGGATAATGGGTACAGCCCAATATTACGGTGTCAATATTGGCGTTTTGGGTAAAAAGATTATCCGTTTCTTGTTTTACGAAATAGTCAGCTCCGGGTTTGTCAGCTTCAAGATTCTCAACAAGTGGTACCCACATCGGACAACTTTGTGTATAGGTGTGAAATTCAGGATGTAGTTTGGCAATTTCCATTTCATAAGAGCCACTTTGCACTGTGCCAGGAGTGCCAAATATTCCTATATTCCCGTTTTTAGATATTTCTCCAATTTTTTCAACGGTGGGGCGAATAACTCCAAGAACGCGTCTTGAGCCATCTATTAATGGCAAATCATGTTGTTGTATAGTGCGTAAGGCTTTAGCCGAAGCGGTGTTGCATGCCAATATTACTAAATGACAACCTTGATCAAATAGATATTTAACAGCTTCAAGAGTGAATTGATATACAATATCAAATGAACGAGTGCCATAGGGCGCACGTGCGTTATCTCCAAGATAAATATAATCATAGGAGGGCATGGCTTTCCTGATTTCTCGAAGAATTGTTAAGCCTCCATATCCTGAATCAAATATGCCTATTGCTCCCGGCTTGATATTTTTATCGGTTGTAATCATGATGCAAATATACAAAAAAAGAATAATCTTCAAGTTCAGTGTAGCATAATAAAAACATCGGAGAGCCTGTTTGAGACTCTCCGATGTCTATTGTATATTAGTAATTGTTTTATTATTGAATTCCGAGTTTAGTTTTTACAAGAGGAGTAACGTCTTGAACATCGGCACCAACAAATGAAGGAATTGCATCAGGGAAAATGAATGTAAATCCGTTTTCTGTACCTACAGCTTGAATTGCTGTTTGGATTTTTTGTTGGATAGGAGCCATCAATTGTTCTTGTTGGCGTTGGAGTTCTTGTTGTGCAGTAGCACGGAATTGTTGAATTTTTTGTTCGAATTCTTGGATTTCTTGAATGCGACGTTGCTTGATTGTTTCAGGAGTGTCAGCAGCAAGACTTTGGAATTCGGTATATTTCTTTTCAAGTTCATCAGTAAGTTTTTTGAACTCGTCTTCGTAAGTTTTAGATGCCGTTTCTAATGCAGTTTGAGCGTCGACTCTATCGGGCATAGCTTCAAAAACTGTGTTTACGTTAACGATACCAAATTTAGGAGCTTGTGCAACAACGCACATAGGGAGCGCAATCATGATTGCGATTAAAAGTTTCTTAATCATTTTTGTATAAATTGTAAAGTTATTATTCAATATATTTTATTATAAGTGCAAAGATATATTATTTATTTTGAAAAACCTAACTTATCAAGTACCTCATTGCTGACATCGATGCGAGGAGACGCGTAAATTATGTTGGCAGATGACGCTCTGTCAAATATTGCTTGGTAACCACGCTCTTCTGATACTTTTTTAATTGCATTGTAGATGTCGTCTTGAATAGGTTTCATTAGGCTTTGGCGTTTTTTAAATAGTTCGCCTTCTGGACCAAAGTATTTGTTGCGAAGCTCGGTAGCTTCCTTCTCTTTAGCCATAATCTCTTCTTCTTTCTTCTTCTTTTGTTCATCGGTCAAGAATACCATGTCGGGCGGAAGTACCCGCGTGAGCGTGCTGCTGCGCCAGGTGAACGCCGCGCTGAACGATCTGCGCATGCGCCAGGCGAAGGCCGCTGCGCTTACCGGAGAGGAACAGGCAAGAGCCTATTACCGGGACGTCTGTACGGCGATGGATGTGCTGCGCGCGCCGGTGGATCATCTGGAGATGATCGTGGACAGTGGAATCTGGCCGATGCCGGCATATGACGAGCTGCTGTTCAACGTGTAACAATATAAGAAAAAAGACCCCGCGGGGCTGGCTTGACAACCCTGCGGGGATAGCGTACAATGTAGGCAGAAAGGTTTGAGAGCCTTAGGCGGGTTCCTCGCTATGAGAAATCCATCACCGTCGTGCAGTTGCAGCTACACGGCGGTTTTTTATTTATCCTTCTTGAGTAAAACTACAACAAGGGATAAGATCATGAGAAAGATCGAGAGCATCTCAAAATCACTCATGCATATCACCTCGCTTCTGTACGCTGCTGCGAGGCGCCTGCCGTAAGCCCTTTCTGCCTACGCACAAAGTATATCACAGCGCTTTGCCTTGAGCAAGGCGCTTTTCGTATGCAGCTGCTGACCCGTTTTTTGAATTATTGCTGAAACGGTTGCTAAAAGACGGCGATGGTGATACAATATATCATTAGCGAAGTATGGAAACTTGCGCCCATGCGCAGAAAATTCCCGCTTTGCAGTTTGGAGGAAAACAATGGGTTTATTCAGCAAGCTTTTCGACCCGAACGCCGGGGAGATCAAGAGACTGCAAAAGATTGTCGATAAAATCGATTCCTTTGAGGATGCGCATAAGAAGCTGAGCGACAGCGAGCTGCGCGCGAAGACCGAGGAATTCAAGAAGCGTTTCAAGCCCGGCACAGTGA
>JAFXGB010000266.1 GCA_017520235.1 Muribaculaceae bacterium
ATAAAATATTAGACATAATTGGGCATGGTGGGTATGGAAAAACATATTTAGTTGAAAATCGCTTTGGCGACAAATGTGTAGTCAAAGAGTTCTTTATGTCAACATATTGCACTCGTGATGACAAGGGAAATGTAATAAGCTCCAATCCCGACAATGAAGACATTGAGAAAATAGTTGAAGAACAACGTAATAAGTTTGAAAAAGAAGCAATTACAATACGAAGCCTTAATCACCCTAATATCATTAAGGTGCATAATCTCTTTTTTGAGAACAACACTATATATTATGTGATGCCGTATGTTGAGGGTGGGTCATTGAAAGATAAAGCGTCAAAAAAACCTCTGCCTGAGCAACGAGTGCGTAAATACCTTAATCAGATACTCGATGCTCTTGAGTATATGCATAATAAAGGTATATGTCATCTTGATATAAAGCCTGGAAATATTATGCTTGCTAATGATGGAGAGACGGTGGTATTGATTGATTTTGGTACAAGTAAGGTGTTTAATTCTCAATCAATGAATAAAACAATGATGAGCACAACCACACCTCCATTCACTCCCGGATTTGCATCGGCAGAGCAGGAAAATGGTAAAGTGACTGATTTAGGTACTCACTCCGATATATATTCGTTAGGTGCAACTTTATTGTTCCTTCTCACCGGTGATGTTCCCGATCGTGCATACGAGTTTAATCAAAAACCATTCCCTCAACTCAAAGGCGTGTCACAGAGCATGTATAATACGATTCGACGTGCGATGGCTTATTGGGTTAAAGATCGTATAAACTCAATCGCTGAGTTTCGTGAATTATTATCGCCACCGGCACCATACACTAACTCTCATAAAAAGACTGATGAAACAAGGGAATGTAGGCAAAACTATGACTCAACGAAAGATAGGAGCGAAAGAAGTTGTGGAAAAGAAACGTCTACAAAGCAAATCGAACAGGCAGGAAGAACACAACAAACCAATATATTGGGGCGATTAGAGATAGCGACATCTTCAATGAGTTCTAAAGTAAAACAAATGTGTAATGGTTGTAATAAATCATTATTTACACTTTCTTTTTTAGACCGATTTAAGAAAAATAAAGCATTCCGCCCCGGTTTAATAAGCGTTTTGTTGATTTTAGTGGCAGTCATAAGTATTGTAGGAGTAGTATTGTATAAGTCAAATAGAGGTGCATATAAATTTGAAGATTATTCACAAAATGACACCATAATAGGTGTAAATGGAGATACCATAGTAACATCACCTGAAGGGGATACTTTAAGTATTTCTCCAAGGGAGGAACCTCCTCTTGTTATATTACCCGAAACAAAAATCTCTTTTAAAATGATTTATGTCAAAGGTGGCACCTTTATGATGGGAGCCCAATCCACCGACCCTAATGGAGTGAATTATGACAGCGACGCTGAAGGCAATGAACAACCGGTTCACAGCGTTACATTAGATGATTATTATATAGGCGAGACTGAGGTGACGCAAGAATTGTGGGAAGCTGTTATGGGAACTAATCCATCAGAGTATAAAGGTTCAAATAGACCGGTGGAGAATGTGTTATGGCACGATTGCCAAGATTTTATTAGAAAACTAAATCAACTAACCGGCAAGA
>JAFXGB010000025.1 GCA_017520235.1 Muribaculaceae bacterium
CATTGCGATAGTTAGCGACAAAGAGTTGATGAGCGACGACATCTATGCCGGAACCGACGCAGGCGCAGTGATGCAAAACATCTATTTATGGTGTGCAGCCAACAATATAGGTACAGTAACTCGTGGAAGTTTCGATAAAAACGGGCTTGCTAAAGCGCTTAATCTCAAATCTTCACAACGTGTAATTCTTGTTCAAACAGTAGGCTACTAATGAAAAAATCAAACATATTCCTCTTATCACTCCCATTGCTGACAGCCTATAGCTGTAGCACTTTCACTTCTTCTGAGCAAGAAACAATAGTACAATACGACACAATTGTCGACAACAGTTCAAAAGCTTCAGAAATACTTCGCCAACAACCTGATGCAAAATGGAATCAACCGCTATTAGCAGAAGCTCCAGGCGCAAAAAGCCGCATTGACATCGACTTTAAAGGCAGCTATGCCGAAGTATTTAACGATAGTAACTACCTTCAAGTAGCAGCAGCCGAAGCGGTAGGCATCACACCTATTACCGATATGTCATCGGCATGGAATATTAATCGTCCGCTTGAACTAATTGCTTCTTGCGAAGAATACTATCTCGAAGAGCTCACCCACTCCTTCCCCTTCCTTGTGCCCGAAGGCGCAAAATTAGCAAAAGAGATTGGTGCTCGATTTAACCAACTATTATCAGAACGAGGCAAAAACAAATATCGCATAAAAGTTACAAGTGTGCTACGCACTCCCGAAACAATTAAAGACCTCATGAAGGTCAACAAAAATTCGGTTGCAAACTCTGCTCATAGCTATGGTACCACAATCGACATTAGCTATGCAAATTTCATTGTTGACCAAGAAACACATACTCTATCAAACGACAACTTAGCAGCATTGCTTGCCGAAGTGCTACACGAATTTCAATCACAAGGGCGATGCTACGTAAAATATGAATCAAAGCAAAGTTGTTTCCACCTCACTGTTCGACCTACTAATTAATCTCTTTTAAATGGCAGAAGAAAACAACATAAAAGACATTGCTCCCAAGAAAGATCGGTTCAAATTTTTTCGCCGATTTTTCAAGACAATAGTTTGGTCAATAATTGGCATTGTATTGCTTTGTTTAGGCATTCTTCAAGCCACTATAAGCATCTTAACTCCCGAGCGATTAACCCCTTTAGTAGAAAAGCTTCTCACTAAAAGTCTTAATGCCGATGTGAGTGTAGAACGAGTGGAACTTACTGTGTGGAAAACATTTCCCGATGTTACACTCGAGATTGATTCTTTAGCGATGAGAAGCCGCACTCTTGACAATTTGTCGGATTCTCTTCGACAAAAACTACCCACCAACCCCGATAGTTTGTTATCATTTAAATACTTTCATGGAGGGATTAAATTATATGCCCTATTAGTTGGTGATATCAGTTTATACGACATTCAGCTCCATGAGCCTATGGTAAACCTCGTAAAGGTTGATAGCACATTAGCTAATTATGATATTGTGCCACCATCGGCTCCCGACACAGTTCCCGATACCACTACTACGGAATTACCCAAAATCATTGTTGATAAATTTGCTCTTCTTGCCGCAAAACCAATCAGATATTTCTCTTTATCCGATAGTATTGACGTAACCGTCAACATTAAAAACACAGCAATTAAAGGTACCGAAGCGCCAAGATACAACATCAACTTCCAAGGCAACATAGCATCTCCTCTTTTGTCTATGATAAATCAATATAAATCTTCATTTATAATTAATGGAGGTATTGAATGGGAACAAGCCGAACCTACAA
>JAFXGB010000267.1 GCA_017520235.1 Muribaculaceae bacterium
GTACTGTGAAACATGGTGCTAACAATGCTTACACTGATGTAAACAACGATACATCTAACTTCTTTGAATCAAATACCAACCTTAACAAAGGGCTTGCCTTTTCCACAAGCTTAAAGAGTTTGGTTTCAAACATGAAGATGGTAAATCAGGTCTTGACTTGACTCAAAACATCGTGATGAGCCGCATTCAAAGTGGTGCTGTTCCTGCATATATTGATTACGAAAATCATACAGTAAATCCTGAGTCAGAAAAATATGACCGTTCTCTTTCAGAAATTTCTGCTGAAGTAGAGTTTAATAACTTTGACATGTTTATCTGTATCCACTCTAATGCAGCATCTAGTACAAATACTAACTATCCATTGGTGCTTTATCGTGGAACAGATTCAGAAGAGTATAATGCCGGTGCAAAAGCAATGAGTACTACATTGTGGCCTCACCTTTATGGACAGGGACATCACCAATGGACTTATTATTCAATGACAAGCATGAATCTCCGTGGTGATGTATCATTCTATGGTGGCAGTTCAAGAGTAAAGTATGTCATAAATGATCCTGACTATGTATTTGTAGAAGGTCCAGGTAGAGAATTTTTGGAAGGTGCCGATGGTGCTCCTGACACAATCGCTTATACAAGCTATCTTGGCGCGCTTAAACATGGTGCTCCGGGTTACCTCTCTGAAGGTTATTTCCACACTTACGAACCGGCTCGCCACAGATATATGAACAGAGATGTTTGTTACTTGGAAGGTGAAGCTTATGCTTGGGGTGTTAATGACTATTTCGGACTTGGTAACACAAATGACGAAGCTATCATCTATGGAGTTCTTCGCGACAAAGATGAAAAATTCCAACACGAATTCTATAATCCTAATGTATCAACAAATGACAAATATTTGCCATTGAACAATGCAACTGTAAAATTGCTTGACGCTGAAGGTAATGAAGTTGCTACATACACAACCGATGATGAATATAATGGCGTATTTGTGTTCCGCGTTGCTCCGGGTACTTATTCTTTGACTTACAGCCTTGAAGGATACAATGAGCCAGAAGCAGAATTTACTGAACAATTTACTGTAGCTGCAGGTGATAAATATTATCCTGAAGCATTCTTGCGCAATGTAAATTGGGTACCTCCTACAAAGGTTTATGTAAACTATCCTGACTCTACTGCAGGAAAAACTGGTTACTCATTGTTCCCAAGCTACGAAATTAAATCAGCTGAAATTTCTATTCTTGCTGAACAATTGGCAGATAAGACTGTTCGCCGCCAAATCATTCGTGATGACAAACTTTATGTCCTCGCTCTTGACGCCGCTAACGAACCATATATCTATCTTGCCGACCTTGCTGCTGCTACAGTAGATACTCTTGATACTGATTCTGTAAAGATGGGAGCTAATGGTTTCTTGAAGATTTCAGACATCGCACTTACTGCTGACCATGTATTGGTAGCGAGTGGTTACTCTCAAAATCATGCTTCTGATGATATCGCATCAGGAGATGGCGTAACTCGTGGCTCAGTTAATTTCTATAAATGGTCACAAGATTCAATCACAGCTCTTCCTGATTCTTGCGAATTGTGGTTTACTTCTATTTCTTCAGTTATGTTTAACAGAGGTAATGTAGGAAAAACTTTAGCTTACTCAGGAACTCTTGAAAATGGTACTCTCACAGCTTCTTGTCACAACGGATCTTCTTCATCTGATATTGGTATGCGTTTCAATCAATTTGCAATTGCTGAAGGTCAAATGGTAGGTGAAACAATTCTTGACTCATGGGATGCTGTGCCTAATGAAACTAATTTCTATCCTGATTTAGTTAGTAGCAACGCTGACAATTGGGACTTTGAAATAATGGTTTCTCCTCTTGGAAATAACAATAACTTTGTGCTTGACGGAGATCTCATTGCTCCATTTGAATGGAGTACTGATGGCAATGAAGTTGCTTATGCAGGTGTCGCTGCTATACTTATTGGTCGCAACGAAGCTGTTAGCAGCGTGAAAGCTAATGGTGCTAACTACTTCCGTTATGCAGGCAAAGTGTTGATGGTAACTCCTAAAGTTAACGCTGAAGGTCTTGTTGAAGGTGTCCAAATGTTTGATATCTCTGAAGGTTTCGCAGCAGCTAAAGAAATCGCTCTTGAAGGTGCAGCTATCGAACCAACAGCTTATACTTACGCTTCTGCTCATGGTGAACTTGCTCTTGAACAAGACGCTGAAGAAAACACTATCGGTGCTTCTATCGAATTGTTCCTTGCTGTAGATGGTAAAGTTTACAAATTTACTGAAACTGATAACTTTGAAACATTCGAACCTGCTGACGGAGGTACAGCTAACCCATTTGCTTATGCTCTTGAAAGCTCTATCGCTGACCAAGTATTGTCAATCAGCTATGCATTGAATGCTGATGCTACTGACGTTAATATCAATGTGAAAGATGCTGAAGGTAATGTCGTTGCTACCTCTGCTGAAGGTGCTAAGGCTAAGGGTACTTACACTGCTGAAATCAGTATTGCTGAATTTGAAGATGGAGACTATACATGGGAAGTTGAAGTAGCAGGTGCTGAAAAAACTGCTGTTGAAACATTCGCATCTTACATGTTCTATCACCCACGTGGTGTTGAAGTTGATAACAACACTGAATCTCCATCATTCGGTAATATCTATGTTACTGAAGGTATGACATCTTCTCTTGAGCAATATCACAGTAATACTACAACAAGTGGTGGTCTTGGATTATATGCATTCAATGCTGCTGTTGAGCCTATTTTGAATCCTGCAACAGGTAAATATGGTTTCAACGGAGGTTGGACTCTTAGTTATAAAGCAGGATCAAGCAATGCTGCCGACTTGGCACGTGTTCGCGTTGCTGAAGACGGACGCTTGTTTGTTACTCGCATGAATGATGCCGGTGATTATATCATGTATGCTCCTTCATTCGAAGATCTATATGAAAATAATGAATTTACATCATTGTTTACTGGTCTTACATTTGATGCTGCAACATATAAGTATACCGATGCTAATGGTAACTTTATTACTGCTTCTAACCTTGGCTTTGACGTGAAAGGTGCAGGTGAAGACCTTAAACTTCTTGCTCTTTCATGTAACATAAATTCATGGAGTTATGTATTCTCAGGTGGTAGCCTTGATGAATTTGCTCTTGGTACAGCTGCAACTCTTCCTGCTCCAACAAATATTCCTGCGTTGACAGGTAAATATACAATTGCTCCTGCTTCTACAAATGTTGAATATGATGATCGTGGTGGTATCTGGTATTGTCAATATCGTGGTACTCCAACAGATGCACAACCTGGTCTTGTTTACATCGACAAAGATGGTAACGAAAAATATAAAGACCTCGTGAGCCGTGGTGGTGGTGGTGTTCGTGTATCTCCTGATGGAAAACAAATTGCAGTGGCATCTTCAAGTGCAGCTCCAAAACAATTCACAATCTATGATTTGATTTGGGCTGAAGATGGAACACCTGCTCTTCGCAAAGTGTACACAATCACTCACAATATCGGAACAAACGTTTATGATATCGCTTGGGACCTTGCAGGTAACATTTACATCTGCGGTAACTCAGGTGAATACTTTAAAGCGTTCGCTCTTCCACGCACTGAAGCGTTCACTACTAAAGCTGCTGCTAAATATGGTTTTACAGTTGGGACATCATCAGTTATCGACATTGAAGTAAATGAAGACGCTCCTGCTGAATACTATAACTTGCAAGGTGTAAAAGTTGCTAACCCCGCTAATGGTATCTACATCGTTAAACGTGGTAACAAAGTAACTAAAGAATACGTTAAGTAAGTTGAAAATTGAGAGTTGAAAAGACTCTTAAACACTAATAAAACAATCCCCATGCTCATCAAGCATGGGGATTGTCATTTTATAGCAGAGAACTTAAGGTCATTAAACACCTCTCCTACCTCAGGAGAGCTGTTTAAATATTGGCAAAGTCCCTCCCATGGTTTAGGGGAGGAGCTCATTTCTGATAGCAATCAATAATTTAGACGCAATAATTAGCTCTCCTCCTAAGGTAGGAGAACCTCGCAGAGCTCACGTGTGAGCGAGCAGGGTTTGTCGGCTTTGCCGGTACCCGATTGCGAGACTCACCGTAACATTGTCCGGCGAAGCCGGGAGGAGGTATGAATAGCTTGGATTCTCAATTTTTTTTAATTGTTGCTTTCAATGGCGTGCTTGTCTCTCATGTTGCGGAACTCGGCAAATGTTTCGAAGATGTCGGTGAGGGAGATGGTAGCATTGCGAGCTTCGGTCTCGTAGAGTGTTGCCGATGTGCCGGAAGAGACATTGCGTCCTTGAAAAGCTTTGCTCACACCTGATATATCTTCAAAGAGTTTCATCTCGAGGTTTAGTAGTTCGTAGGCTCCTATGTTGGTCCCATTGGTAGTGAGTTGTACTGGTGCAGGCTCTCCGGGTCTAGGACGATAGGGGATAATACCATTACATGACGACCATCGCTGTCCTATCTCTTCCCATGTCATAGCAGCGGGGCGTTGATTGTCGGGAAAGAGCAGTGCCCCCTTGGCAGAGGTGCTCATGATGTGATCAATGAGAGTGATGAGACGATTGACATATCGCTGTTGGTCTATCACATCTTCAACAAAGGAGTGTACCTCACCATCGGTGAGCGGATAGAACTTTGTAACAAACGGATGCGAGCAATGGCTATAGGGTGAATCCATCTCGTCAAGCACTTCTCCATTAGGCGCGAGAAAGCGACAATGCCATCGTGCTTTTATCTCCCAGCGAGTCTCAATGGATGGTTGTGAGGCTTTTAGCCGGCGTTTATTTTCCTTGACGATTGATGGCTCATCATCGGGCGTAATGGCAAAATATTCTCCCTTCAAAGTGTCGTGGCAACGAATGAGCTCATGACTTTCAAGTGTCCACACCTCTATCACACGACAGCGGTCACCATCGGCACGAAAGAAATCGAGTCCGCTGTTGATAGATGCCCCAAGTATATCAGATAAAACGCCTTCGGAACTGTTACGCTCGGCATAGGTCTCTCGCAGTTGACGTGCGCGGGTGCGGGAGCCATGAGAGTAACGCATGATAACCTCTGTCATGCTCATGTCGTGGAGCATACCTATCAGTTCTATGTCCCATCCGCGGGGATCTGACATTTTGTTGATAAAGAAACGTGCCGGATTTACATTGTCAATCCATATCCCCTCGCCTTGCAGACGATGTTCGTTAACGATGCGCTGGATTGCACACCCTGATATGAGAAACTCTTCAAGGGCACGACTATCAAGTTCATTGATGTGGTTACTCTCGTGAATAGCTTTTAATGAGGGAGTTATTCGAGTAGGGTTATCCTTCAGATTATTGCGAAAACGTCCCACGATGCTTTTGACAAGTTGGCGAATGAGATTATTTGTCAGCGGTTTCTTGCCACATGAGGCGGCAAATTCCCCTTCGGTAACAGTGTTTCCGTCGTTGTCAATTACAAGGTCGTTCCATTGTTGCCCATAAGTGTATTGCTTGTAACGTTGACGGCGAGTGCGCATGTCGGCCCCGGCAACCCATGCTTTGTGGGCAGCAAGAAGAATGTTTGTGGCTTTCTTGTTTTTCATGGCTATGGAAGTTGAGAAATTAGCGACAATGCTGCTTCGTCAAGTTCGTAAAATCCGTTGTCAGGCTCCATGACGCACAGCAGTTTAACGATGTTGAAATCATCGTTCCCGGCATAGATGGTGAGATTGCCATGACTGTGTATGGCAATAGGAGAGACTGTTCCCGACCGGCTGAAAGGGTTTTGCTGACATAAGGCTAATGGGGTGTCGGCTGTGGTGATTTTTATCGGAACGGGAGAACAGTCAAGTGCCAGTTCTATCACGCGTCGGCATCCTTGTGGCAGATGGATTGTTACCGAGAGGTCTTTGTTTTTAGAGGGCGATACTTTAGAGGCGATGTCGGTGAGTGTGAGTAGGTGGATGGGGGCTGTATCAAGCAGATTGAGATACCAATCCTTCATTTCCATCAACAGGAAGGAGTCAAGGTCGATGCCGTCAATGCGCTCGACGGTGCAGTCGGAGCGTAAAGGCTCCAACGCACGTCGCATGCGCCATTGAGACAGCATTTCATCGGTGCTTAGTCTCAATTTCATCATCAGGCAGTTTTAGCGATTACTCTCATGTGGGCTTGCGGATATCGCAACACAAGACAGCTTGCCTCGGTGATGACGATGGCATCGGTGTTGCGCACACCGCTTTTCTTGAGATCGAGCAGTTCGGTGCGGAACGGTACATGGCAATATTTTGTCAAATATTCGGGATCAAGCACAAATCCATCGTTGTAGTGTCCGCATTGGTCGAAAATTTCAGAGTGCAGCACATATAGAGTGCCGAATTTAGTGCGCAACTCATTGAAATCGATACCCCATTTTGTTACTGTATCGCCGGCAGTAATTACCTTGTTGTACTCCATTTTGTTGATGCTTTCGATGAGACCTGTGCCACCGATGAGAATCTTGCGTGAGGAGCCGGCATTGGCGGTAAAGGCATCGCGAGAGAGTGCGACAAGTGCATTTGAGTCAAACTTACCGGTAGTATAGGTGTGTTGGCGTCCGGCTTGATTCCAGATGCCACCGGTCAATAGCACCTCATTACGTTTATTAGCATCATAGACGCGACATTGAGTGCCAAAGAGGAAGTTTTTCTCCATGCCGAGGCGCATGTCTATAATGGCAACCTCCTCTTGGTCGGAGAAGCTCCACCCCACCTCTTTGTTAGCGATCTTTTGGAATGTCGATTGTTCGACTTGAGCTTTGAAGATTTGACAGTAGTTGCGACTTTTGGTGGGGAGTGCTTCAAATTGGGCTGTTTGCACATCAAGTTCGGCTGCGGCACGTCCCATTCTCACTAATTGAGTCCCTTGTGGGATTGATGGCACACAGTTAGCTTCTCCTTCAACACGTTTGCCATTTGCTGCAATGACACACAAGCCTCCACTTTCAGGTTTAGAAACGACATATAGAACAAGTGCGCCCATTTGAGTTGTTCCGTCGCTCTCATAACCTGAGACTTCAGGGACAAGGATAGTTTCCGATGGTTCAAACATCGAGTCGTTTTCTGTAAAAATGGTTGCTATGGGGTAGCCACCGGCACCGCTTATACCCTCCTCCTCATAATCAACCTTGAGTTTAGTGTCGGTCGGCTTGGTATCAACAGAGTAGTAATCGACAATCATGCTACCACACAATCTTGCTCCTGCCCATCGCGAAAGTTGATCGATGGGTGTTGACATGGGGCGTATTTTCACTATGCGGTCGTCAATCTCGTTGCGTAAAAGTGATGGTGAAGCTTCATTGGTTAGTTCGGTTGTTAGAGGTCCTGCCACTACATGTTTACCTCCTGCTGTTCCTGTGATAATAGTTGAATTGTTCATAGTGTTTAGAATTTAATTGGTAAAAGATTAGTCCCACACGCTGGGGCGTAGGTGATTAAGAATTAAAGGTTGGGGTTTTTCGTGTTCGGGCTTTTCGTCAAGCTCTCGCATTGTCTCCCACAGAGATGGTGAGCGCATCTCCATTGCGATTTTTTCGTTGCGTCCGCGCAAATATCCACGCTCTTCGGCTTCGGCAATGAGTGTGGCAATATCGAGTTGTGGGGCGGAGTCCTCGACATTTGCGGTAGGCTCGTTTTCGGGTATTGTTTCGTTCTCCTCGTTGATTTCGGCATCCGATGTTGTCTCAACATCGGGCTCGTGTGTTTCCATGATTTCTTTTTCCATAATATTGCGTTATTTGGTAATTACAATGCAAAGTTATGGTTGCGGAAACGGCTTGGATGTGCGATTGTGTCGTGAAGGGCTATTTTTTTGTTGCGCGTAGGATTTCACGTTTTCCTCACACCGGACCGGCAAGCCGCTCTACAATAAAGCCGGTGGCAGTGAGTAGTCGGCGTATCTCTCCTTTGGCACAATAGGTGGTGAGGACAGCTCCGGGATTAAGGGTGTTGAAAAGGCGACTGAAGGCTTCGGCAGTCCACATGTCAGGTTGCTTTTCAGGTGCAAAAGCATCAAAGTAAACGACGTCGATTTCATTGGGCAACTCATCGCATGTGTAATCACAACGGCGTTTCTCTATCGTGAAATAGGGAGTTATCTCTACCGGGGTGTCCCATGGTGCGTGGTGTATTGCGTTAAAGAGGGTTTTATCAACAATGTTGTCATAGTGTAATGAAGATAGTATCTCTTCTGATACAGGATATTTTTCAAGTGTGATATAGAGAACAGGGTGGTTGATGTCAGCAATCATAGCTGTAACGGTTGCGTTCAACCCGGTGCCAAAACCCACTTCAAGCAAGCGTAATCGCGTGCCATTACTGCGGTGCATAAAAGCACAATCGCGATAGATGTGGAGCGACTCGGTCAATGCTCCCTTGACGGAATGGTAATGTTCATCCATCTCAGGAATAAAAATTGTTGCCGACCCATCGTCGGTCATTTGCACTATATGTTGATTCATTATCCCAATTAGTCCAATTAGATTTACAAAATTAAGACTTTTTCTTGATTAGTCAAGTCGTAATTGTGTATCTTTGTAGGAGTAAAACAATTACACGATGGAAAGGAAAGATTTTGAGATAATGGCGCCGGTGGGCAGTTATGAATCGTTGCATGCAGCGATAGATGCCGGGGCCAATGCAATATATTTTGGTGTTGAGGGGTTGAATATGCGTGCTCGCTCGTCGGTAAATTTTACTCTTGATGACTTGCATAATATTGCTCGCATATGTGATGAGAATGGAGTAAAATCCTATCTCACAGTCAACACTATCATCTATGATGAAGATATTGAAACATGCCACAAGATTATCGATGCTGTAAAGCAGTCGGGGATATCGGCTATTATTGCGTCAGATATGGCCGCAATCGCCTATGCCCGTTCGATAGATGTAGAGGTGCACATCTCTACACAAGTGAATGTCTCAAACATTGAGGCAGTGAGATTTTATGCTCAGTTTGCCGATGTTGTAGTGCTTGCTCGCGAGTTAAATCTCAACCAAGTAAAAGCGATTTCAGAAGCAATCGATCGTGAAAACATCACAGGTCCTCATGGGAAGAAGGTGCGCATCGAGATGTTCTGCCATGGCGCGTTGTGCATGGCGGTATCGGGCAAATGTTATTTAAGCCTTCATGAAATGAACTACTCGGCTAATCGTGGCGGATGCACTCAAATATGCCGCCGAGGTTACACAGTGCGTGATTGCGAGACAGGAGATGAACTCAACGTAGAAAACAAATATATCATGTCGCCTAAAGACCTCAAGA
>JAFXGB010000268.1 GCA_017520235.1 Muribaculaceae bacterium
ACACACCTTTACAATCAACGAATTGTCAGGAGAGTATAACAACTATTTGACCGGAGTAGAGTCAGTAAAGATAAACGAAGGCGAAAATCAAGTAATCGTATATCCTAATCCAGTAACAGACGGAACATTTGCAGTAAAATCTACTACAGAGATTGAGAATGTTGAAATCTATACTATTTCAGGTTCAAAGATTTTATCTAAGCAAGTATTTGATAATATTATTGAGTTAGAAGCAGATGCTTTGTGCCCAGGTATTTATATTGTTGTGGTGAAAACAATCAATGGCGTAACTAATGAAAAATTAGTTATAAAATAGCAAATAGATGATATATCTGTAAGCGTAGGTAAAAAGTTGCCTACGCTTTTTTTATTATTGTACTAATAAATCTGAGAATTAACTAATATTATTTATGTAGAACGAATATTTAGTATTATCTTTGTATGCATGAGTAATTGTATATTTATGTGCGGTTACTTGTTAATAATGAACTTGACCTAAATAAAATATTATGAATAAATTATTACTCATTTTTGCAGTTCTTGCAATGTCTAATCTAATAGCTTCAGCTGAGGTTATTAATATTCAAGGCGTAGATTATCAAACTGATGTTTTGATTGATAGAGATTTGGGGCCGGGCGTTAATTATAAACGTTTGCGTATCCCTGATTTCCCTCTTAATGTAAATATGATTATAATGGATTTGACAAATCCATATAATAGAGTGGAAACTACTCAAGGAGGGGAACAACTTGGCAAAACCGAGAAATTGGCAGATGCATATACTCGTCAATATACCGAAGAAAAACGCCCATTAGCTGGTGCAAATGGTAATTTTTGGTGCGTGTCAAGTCAATTGCCATGGGCCGATTTTATTACTGGTTCAACTTTTAATGGGAATGTGCGAAATGGTGCAATAATAACTGAAACTAATGCTCACACTGATTGGTGGGGACATAATAATGGTAGTCCCGGTTGTGTTGCTATCACTCCTGACAAAAATATGGTAATTGATTTTATGTATTACAAAGGATCAGTTACTAATGACAAATTGGGGAAATTGGTTATTCAGCAAACCAATAAGTTGGTTCGCGATAACGAGATAGGCTTGTATAATCATTTCTTTGGACGCACTAAAAGCTTCATTCCGGTTGACCAATATGCAGATGCCAATGGAAATCAACATTTGAAACGAATAGAAAATGTGTCAACAGAAATCTATTTGAATATAAATGAAGGACACACTTGGATGGTTGGTCGCCCAATGGTATGTACAGTAGCTGAGGTGAAAACTGATGCCGGTGCAGGAATGTTAGGTGATTATGATTTGTGCCTTGTTGGTCGCGGAACAAATAAAGATGCTCTTGCTCAACTTGTTGCCGGAGATGAAGTAACTATTGACCTTCACTGGGAACTTCCTAATGGCTCTGCTCCTGAAATTGAACAGTTGATAGGGGGGAATGGTGTAGTTATGGTTGACGGAGTCTTAACCGATTTAAATCAAATTGATGGTTATAATACCCAAACATATTCTCGTTGTGCTTATGGTACAACTGCTGATCGCAAAACACTCGTAAATGTCGTTATAGACATGTCGACCGATCCTGTATATGGCCGTTCTGCAGGATGTAATACCCTTGTTATGTGTGATATAATGAAGCATTACGGGTGTACAAATATTATGAATATGGATGCCGGGGGCTCGGCTCAAATGATGGTAAATGGAAAGGTAATCAATACGACAACAGAGGGTAATCCACGTGCGGTTGCTAATGGTTGGTTCTTTTATTCAATTGCACCTCAGGATAATGTGATTTCTCGTTTGGAGTTTGATGATGCTAAATTATCGGCTCCAGTATATTCATCATATTCTCCTAAGATATTGGGCTACAACCAATATGGCGATTTAGTAGATGAAGACGTACAAGGTTTCACATTGAGTTGTGATGCATCAATCGGTACATGTGAAGGAATGACTTTTACAGCCGGCGGTACAGCAACAATCGGACAGTTGACAGCAACCTACAATGGAATTTCAGTAACAGAGACGATGGAAATCGTAGGCGCAGAAATTTCAATCCGCATCAAGCCCACGATATTGATAGATGCCACTCGGGAATACCCCATGGAGGTAACGGCTACAGTAGGTACAAATATATATAGCTATAATCCAGCTTCGATAGAGTGGAGCGTAGAAGATGAGTCAATCGCCAGCATAGATGCGAATGGAGTATTGCGAGGGTTGGCAGAAGGAACAACAAAGATAACCGGTCGCATAGGAGACTTTGTTGATGAAACAAATGTGACAGTAGAGATAGCCGATGGTCCAAAGATGTATCCCTCCAATTATTCCAATTGGACGATAACAAATGGTAGTGGAGTG
>JAFXGB010000269.1 GCA_017520235.1 Muribaculaceae bacterium
GGAAGTTCAGCAACTGCAGTGTTAGAGCTCCAGCTAAAAATTGTAGGGTAGTTATATTTATTATCATCTAAAATGAAATAGTCCTCATCAATAGGATAAATGCTTGGGCGACTCACATTATAATCAGTTGAGACATAGTTAAATTTTGACGATTCTAGCGTTGAATTCCAATTAGCAAATTCCCACTTACACGCAGTAGAATATGACGTTGTGGGCATTACAGCTGAATAAATTGTAAAATCACCTGTTGAGACACTCCCTTTAATCGTACATCTATAAAATGTTGCGCCCTCAATATTTGAAGACAACGGCAATTCACATTTATATTCACCGGTCACCTTTCCTGTTGTAACATCTACACGATGAGCATAAATATATCTTTCAGTTTTACTATTAGCTCTATTTGTCATAATAACATTACCATCATCGTCCATGCACATATCTGCCAATGGACTTGTTGGTTTAGTATATGAATCAAAATCGACCTCAATAGTTGATAATTGCTCTCCTGTATAAGCATTATATCTATATAATTGTGCTGTAGTAATACCATTTCCCACATATAAGATACCATCTTTTACCACCATAGAGGTGTTATATGCACCCTTGTCAGTTTGACCTAAGCCGTTATTATTCAAATCAGAACGAATCCACATCGAAGCAATAGAGATAGGGGGCAGTCCATTTGACAAATGGACGATGGGGTAGTCATTTTGATCTCTTACTACTTCATATTCCGCACTAACATCCGGCCTTCCTTCAACCGTAAAACGGCGTACTTGAGAAAAGGCATCATCTTTAGCTATGCGCCAATAATAAGTGCCATTCTGAAAATTTGTTACAGCCATGAGATACTGCATATAATAGTCATTATACAGCACCCAATTAGAGCTACCTGCATATATAATGTCGGAGAATGTTTCATCTGTTGCTATTTGAAGAATAAGATTACTGTTATCGCCCCAATGACACACAAAATGGAAATCATCGGTTACCACAGCATTATCCTCAGGTAAATAGATTTCGCACTCCGATGCTTTTACTACAAAAGAAATTAGCACTAAAACCGCAGAAAATATATTTCTTATCATAATACAATCAATTTATTCTTAACTCATTAACACAAAATTACAAAATAATCAGCAAATCGGTTGTCATCTTATGCAATTTTAAGAAATAAATTTCTGTTACTTTGACTTTATTTAGCTTTGATAGGGTTAGAATTAATCTTTCTAAAATTGTTTCGTATTTTAAATATAAGCCACTTAATAAAGCGATAAATGTAATAATAAATAATTGTAGCCAACACTCTAAAGTTTGAATCTTACATATAACCGAGCCAATAAAGAGATTAAATCACTACTATCGGCAGTCTACGGCAATCCCAGTTGGCTCTATTCCCACAATTGCGCTAATGCTCCATTATGGAGTTTGCCGAGAGGCTCGGCTCACGATTTTCGCAGATTCAAACTTTAACTTAAAAGAAGAAAGAGGGCTGCTCACGCAGACCTCAGTCCTCATTCATCACATTATGCTTATTTACGATTATAGTGCTTTTGCGTTAACCTAAAATCTACTTCCAATAACAGACCAATCAATAATGTCCCACAAACTATTGAGCGAATCGGCTCTGCGATTTTGGTAATCAAGATAGTAGGCATGTTCCCACACATCAAAGCAGAGTAGGGGAGTCAATCCTTGTGTGAGCGGATTTTCCGCATTCTTCCCTTGAGTGATAAACAATCGCCCATTACCATCTTTTGATAACCACACCCAACCCGAGCCAAAGAGTTTTACTCCTGCTTCAACAAATGCTTTTTTGAATTCATTAAATGAACCAAACTGACTATTGATAGCCTCAGCAAGGTCGCCATCGGGACTTCCACCACCTTCAGGTGAAAATGAGAAGAAATAAAAGATATGGTTCCATGCTTGTGAAGCGTTATTGAACAATGCTCCATCAGATAAACGTATGATATCTTCAAGATTCATATCTTCATATTTTGTTCCCTTAATGAGATTATTAAGGTTGTCAATATAGGCTTTCTCATGCTTCCCATAATGAAATTTTATGGTGTCTTTGCTGATTACCGGCTCTAATGCATCGAGAGCATAGGGTAGTTCGGGTTGTTGGTATATCATAATCGCATGTCGTTTTATGAGTTATGTATCATTAAAACAACATGCGATTAAAAAAGTTCATGAAAATGTTATTTTTTTTTACTTCAGCAGTTCATATCGATTGAGCCGTGCTAAAGAATAATGATATTGGTAAACGACATCCATGTATTCTCGCTGTGCCTTCAAGAAATAATTAACTTCTTGAAGGTAAGTCAGTAATGAAATTTCACCACCGTCAAGTGCCTTTTTGAGTAATGCAATATTATTGCTATCCTCAAACATCGGACGATATTCATTCATCTCCTTGTGCAAAGTCAAAACTTTGGCTCTATCGCTATACATCGCCGATAATTTTGCTACTTCAACACTCGTTTCTTCATTTTCCAATGAACGTAATAGTGCCTTAGATGCTGCTACTTTATTGCGATTAGAGAAAAGTGGCAATGACAATCCAATCTTAAATCCATTGAAATGTGTGCCTAATTCATTTACATGAAGATATCCGAGTGAAAATCCTGGGAGATTTTTGAGTTTAGCCGCTTTAGCTGTTGATGCTTGTGATTTAGTCATAAATGAATTATAGCCCAACATGGGATCATTTTGTTTAATCATCTCGACATAATCATCCTCTGACAATATCATATCTTGCGGATAATCATTTAGGGTGGCTATAATCGCAGAACAATCTTTACCGCCATTTAATGCTGCCAATGAATTTTCAAGAATGGTCAACTGTGTTCTTAATTCATTGCAACGACGAGAAACTGAGATGTGTTCAATATCAATTTTATTAACATCAAGGATTGTAACCTCACCCTGATGGTAGCCATTATGATATTTTTCTTTCAGTTGTGTCATGTGATTAAGAACTTCATCCATAATGGCGATGTTCTTACGTGTATTAACGATATCGATAAATAACAATTTTACCTCAAGCAGTTTGTCAAGGTAGTTGCTACGTTTAAGAAATGCCATTGCATCAGTAGCCGATTGTGCTGCCTTGCGACGCTCGCTATATATTCCGGGCCATTCAAATCCTTGAGAAATGCCTACACTCCATTTATTTCCAACCTCCTTAGGGCCCCATTGATGTTCAAAATCAACATCGGTATCAGGCAAATTATTATCGCTTTTAATAGACAATACTTCGCTTTCAATCGAAGCTTCCATTGCCGCAATATCAGGATTATTTGCAACAATTGTTTTCAACAATGTTTCATAATCCTGAGCAACAGTTGTCAGGGCTAAGAATATTATCGCTAATGAATATATCTTTTTCATTGTTTCTCTTCTTTTTTACTAATTAGATAATATACAATGGGAACAACAAAGATGTTTAGGATTGTTGATGTTATCAATCCACCTAGTATTACAATCGCAAGAGGTGATTGTATTTCATTTCCCGGCTCACTACCACTTACAGCAATAGGGATCAATGCTAATGCCGATGTCAACGCTGTCATAATGATAGGATTAAGTCGGTCTATTGAGCCATGATAAATGCGTTCTACCAATGATACACCCTCTGCGCGCAAACTATTATATCGTGACATGAGCAACATACCATTGCGTGTCGTTATCCCTAACAATGATATAAATCCGATAATTGCAGGTATATTTAATTCTCCTGAAGTAAATCGAAGAATCAATATTCCACCAATCATTGCCAATGGCATATTTAACAAAATAATGAGAGACTGATTCATGTTACGATACTCCTGATAAAGCAACATAAAGATTATAATCAATGCTCCAATCGAGGTCAATGCAAGTGTCCTTGATGCTTCTGCCTCACTTTCAAACTGTCCACCGTAAGCAACATAGTAATTCTCAGGGAGAATTATCTCGCTCTCGATTTTCTCTTGTATTTCATCTACGGCACTACGCAAGTCTCTATCTTGTACATTGGCTGAAACGATGATGCGTCGACTCACATTTTCACGATTTATCGTATTTGGACCTGTTGCAGAAACTATATCTGCAACATAGCTCAATGGAATTTTTCCAACATTACTATCAATCATTAAGTTTGATATTTTTTCCATTGAATTACGATGTTCATCATCAAGACGCACTGTAACATCATAGGGGAGACCTTTTTCATATACCTGAGAAACAACCTCTCCTGCTAATGTTATATTGATAAAGCTCGCAAACTCATTAATGGTTATTCCATATTTTGCAAGTATTTCACGACGAGGGCGTATATTTAACTGAGGACGCTCTACCTGTTGCTCAACATTTATATCAACAACTCCCTCTATGTCGGAAATAGAGTTCTTGATTTTATTACCATAATTATATAAGCGATTTAAATCATCGCCAAATAATTTAATTGCAATTTGAGTTTTAGCACCCGATAACATTGCATCAATACGGTGGGAAATAGGTTGACCTATTTCAATATTTACTCCGGGAAGAGTGGCTAATTTAGCTCGTAATTCTTTAACCATTTCTCCTCTTGTGCGATTAGTTAATTCATACGGAGCATCAATTTCTGATGTGTTTACACCAAATGAGTGTTCAGCCAATTCAGCTCGACCTGTGCGACGAGCGACTGTCTTAATTTCAGGTATAGACATAATCAATCGCTCAGCTTCACGCCCTATTTTATCACTTTCCTCAAGTGATATTCCCGGTATCGTGCTTATGTTTATTGTCAGTGATCCTTCATTAAATGCAGGCAAGAAACTACGTCCAAGTGTGAAAAACACAATAACAGAAACTACAAATAAAGCAACAACTGATCCTAATATAGTTTTTTTATTGTTAAAACTCCATTGCAATCCTTTGTTATATGCATTCTTCATTTTTACTGCCAACCACGCATCTTTATTAACTGTTTCAGTTGCTTTCTTTGTACCTAACATATAGCTACACAATACAGGAGTAAGTGTTAATGCAACAATTGTTGATGCGACAAGAGCTACTATAAATGAGATTCCCAATGGAATCAACATACGACCTTCAATACCACTTAAGAAGAATAAAGGAAGAAAACTTGCAACAATAATAAGCGTTGAGTTTAGAATAGGAATACGCACCTCTTTTGATGCAGAATAAACTATTTCAAGTATTGATTTGCGTTGTCCCTGAGGCAATAAATGATTTTCTCGCAATCGCTTATAAACATTCTCTACATCAACAATAGCATCATCAACAAGCGAGCCAATCGCAATTGCAATACCTCCAAGACTCATTGTATTTATTGTCATGCCCAACGCATGAAGCACCAGCACAGCAATAATAATAGATAGAGGTAAAGCTACAAGCGAAATCAACGTTGTGCGCACATTCATCAAGAAAAAGAACAATACTATAATTACAAAGATTGCGCCCTCAATGAGTGATTTTTGCAAATTGGAAATTGAATTATCAATAAACTCGCTTTGCTTAAATATATCTGTTGAAATTTTTATGTCGGCTGGAATATTCTTTGAGATGCTTAACAAATCGGCTTCAATCTTTTTTGTCAACTCAATTGTGCCAACTGCTGGTTGTTTGGTTATTGTAAGCAACACTGCTTGCTTTGTCATCTCAGATGCGACTCCTAATCGAGGTAATTTATTCCCAATCTGAACATTAGCAATATCTTCAACCAAAACAACTCCATTTTCATCACTCCTTATAACAGATTTCCCGATTTCATCAGTTGAAGTAGTGGTTATGTCCCCTTTTATAAGATATTCATTACCAAATTCATATAATACTCCGCCAGACGCATTATTATTTAACAGCTTTACACTTGCCATTACCTCATCAAGTGTAATATTATAATATCGCATCTTCTCTGGTAATATTTGAATCTGATACTCTTTGATATCACCTCCAATTACAGAGACTTGTGAGACTCCTCCAATTGAAAGCATCCGAGGACGTATGACCCTGTCGGCAATAGAACGAACATCGCTCATTGATGTGGAGTCAGCTGTAAGCCCAATGATCATAATTTCACCTAAGATTGATGATTGAGGACCAAGGGTAGGGGAGTTCACTCCCGGAGGGAATGTTTCGGACAAGTTAACCAATCTTTCAGATACGATTTGGCGTGCTTGATATATATCCATGCCCCAATCAAATTCAACCCATACGATAGAGAATCCTGTTGATGACGATGAACGCACACGTCTCACTCCGGTAGCTCCATTTACCGATGTTTCTATAGGAAATGTTACTAATTGCTCAACCTCTTCTGGTGCATATCCAGGTGCTTCAGTCATCACAACTACTGTAGGAGCATTCAAATCTGGGAAAATATCTACTTCAGTGCGAGTTAGCACAAATACTCCTGCAAGAACTAATAATCCCGATAATATTAAAATTATCACTCTATTTGATAGAGAGAATTGTATTATTTTATTTAGCATAATAGCCTCCTCTCTTAATGACTATGACCGGCAGGTATAGCACCACTTGATTCGGCAAGTTTTACTATAATAGCTCCACGAGAAACGACCTCATCTTTGCGAGTAAGACCGCTTTTAATTTCATAGCACTGTCCATCTGTGCTACCTAGTGTCACCAATCGTTTCTCGTAACATTCATCATCTAATTTTACATAGACATAATATTTGCCTTGTTGCTCTGTAACAGCATCGATAGGTAGGAGTACAACATTTTTACGAGTTGATCCAATTAAATATACCTCAACAAATGTCCCAGGTATAACAGATCCATCATTGTCAAAAGTAAAATATACAGGAATATACCCTGGCTGTGAAGATGTTGCTGATGATGACACCAATTTTCCATTTAAATTCGATAACGAAATCACATTTTCTGAATATGCAGGGCGTATATTTGCTGTAGATATTAATGGTAAAAAATTATAATATTTTTCAGGCATATCTGCACGTAATGTCAAACGTGTATTACCAGAAATTACTGCTATTGGTTGTCCAACAGATACATATTCACCTTGTTTCACCAACAATTTAGTTATTACTCCATTTGATACTACCGATGTAGTACTGCCTGACACATTACCTGTATAAGCTGCCTTAGCTTGTTCATACGCTTGTTTAATTGCATTATAATCTTTTGTGGATATTATTCCATCATCGTGTAAAGGCTTCACTCTCTCATATTCAGCTTTAGCCGACTCATATGCTATGCGCGAAGCTTCATTGGCATCTCCTCCTGAAATTCCGCGAGCTGATACCGATGCTATTGTATTACCTATTGCAACTTTCTTTCCTTCAACAACTCCACTTGCAAAAGTGAGAATACCAGAAGAAGGAGCAATCACTATTGATTGATCGTCTGGCGCCGATAAAACTTGCCCAGAAACTTTAATTATTTCACTAAAATCTTGGGGTTTAACCATCTGTGAATATACTCCAAAACGCATTGCTTCATTTGCAGAAAGCATGATCTCTTCTGAATTCCCATTACTACTGGCATGTTCATGATCGTGA
>JAFXGB010000026.1 GCA_017520235.1 Muribaculaceae bacterium
GCTTAGTCGGCCTATCATGAATGTTTCAACATTAGTATTATAGTGACGATTTGCTATTTCATCAGCTTCGCAAGCAATAAGCAATTGCCGACGTTGATTGTTAAATTGTTCTGTGAGAATAAACAAATTTTGATGAAAATTCATAGTCTCTTGTCTTAATTGATTTTCGACCACCTCACGATTACTTTCTGCTACTTTTACTTGACCTCGGCGTTTCCCCCAATCAAGTATAGGAATTTTTATACCAACTTCTACAATTTGATTGTCTTTCAGATGATTGTAGGATTGCGATAATTCATTGTGTGTACCTGTAAACCCAACTTGTGCGTATAAAGATATTTGACGCATATTCCCACGTGCTTTTGCTACATTATAGTCGGCTTCAAGCTGGCGACGACGTATATTAATCGCAAAAGGATTATTCTCTAATGCCTTGTCAAGTACATTCTGATAAACAAGCTCTACTTGTGGAATAGAATCGGGAACAATGGGGACAAGTTCCGTATCTCCGTCAATATCAAGAAAAGAGCAAAGTTTAAACATATTACTCTTCATTGTGCTTTCATTATTAGTGAGATCTGATTCGGCATTTAGTAGATTCAGTTTAAGTTGTAAAACATCGTTTTCACTGATTTTTCCCATTTCACGTTTGGCGATAGCTACTTTATAAAGTTTTTGAGCATTTTCAAGATTTTGTCGAGCAATGTTTACATTTTCACGAGCAAGTAGCAAGTTGAAAAAGTAATTTATTGTAGTCATTGTAACTCCTTCGGTTGCTGAAAGAAATGATGCTTTAGCTTCACGATATCGAAGAGGTTCGATTTTACGTTCCCACTTGATTGTATTTGTTCCAAATATGGGTTGTGTGAGAGTCAATGCAATAGGAACACTCATAAATTGTCTTGTCTTATCTCCATTTAATTGTTTCATGAAATCAAGAGATGATGATAGAGACAATTTACCTCCTGTGAGCCAAATGTTTTGATCTATTGAAATGTTGCCACTTAATCCTAAATAGTCATTACGCACATATGTATAGCTTCCATCACTTTGCTGGTAAGGGTTGTAATTTTTGTTATAGCTTGGTAATGTTGAGGAAAAATTAATTTCCGGTAATAAGTTGGCTCTAAATGTGCGATATTCCCAATAGGCTGTTTTGAGCTCATTTAGGGCTACTGCTGCGTCCACACTATTACGACGAGCCATTGCTATTGCTTCATCAAGCGTAAGGTTACGTTGCATGGCTTTCGCTTGAGCGGAACACTCAATTCCGCTCAAAGCGATTGCCGATAATATATAAATGAAAAAGCGTTTCATAAGAAATAATGTCTTATTATTCGTCATGTAGAGCCTCAGCCGGGAGTTCGCGGGTAGCACGACTTACCGGTATAAGTGTCCCAATCAAGGATGTGACGAGAAGAACGAGGTAAACAATAATTGATATCACAGAAAAATGTGTTATAGGATTATTTTGCCAATATTCCGGATTGAGCATATCTTTACTAAGCATATTAACATTGGCAAAGAAATTATTGGTATATACATAATGGGCCATTATAATGGTGCTTAATATTACAGCAACAGAAACCAATATTGCTGATTCTGTTAAGAATTGGCTAGTAATTCTCCATTTTGATGCTCCGATACTGCGCATGACTCCTATTTCTTGGCGTCGAGCATTGGCACGCACCCAGAATGTTCCCACCATTCCAAGAAATACACACATTAACCCAAATATTGCAAAAATTGTGTTTCGTCGAGTTGAGTTTAACTCGCCAAATAGTTCCGCCATATTTTGGGCTACTACATCAAATCGTTGAATTCCCAAACAATAAAAATTTCCACGCTCAAGTTTCGGTTTAATTTCATTTTCAAATCGTTTTTCAAAGGTCGCTCGGTTAACATCGTCTTTAACTCTGAAAGTAAAAGTATAAGCCAAATGCATAAAGAAATTACCTTCTATTTCCTTACAAAAGTCTGCTGAAGAGAAAATAGTAGGGTAGGGCTGATTATAATCTCTGTCTTTAAAATCTTTAAATACTCCGGCTATCTCTTGAACTTCTTTCTTATAATTATAGCATTTTTCTCCTACTACATCAGTCCTTCCATATAACATTTTTGCTGAATTTTCAGAGAGATATATCAGATTGCGAGATGCAAAGTCAGGAGCTATTGTCATGGTTACTCCGCTATTTACATCTTTAAGCCGATAAGTTTTTAGGATATCGCTACCTTCAACTGGAACAAAATGATAAAATTGTAGGTGCGTTCTCTTAGATAAGGCAGTATCAGCAAACAATTCTCCTCCGCTAAAACTACCGCTATTGGCATAAGCACTCCCATAAGCAACAGCAAAACACTCTATTTCAGGAATATTGCGCATTTCTCGTATGATGTCGAGGTATTGGAGTTTTACAAGGGAGTCGTTCTCCATTTCAGCACTATACTTGGGAGATGAGAAAGAATATTTTTCTAACTGTAGAACATACATTCCGTTTTGTTCATATCCACGATCAATACTTTTATTGGCGATTTGTACGCACAATGGATCCAAAACAATCCATAAGAATATGCCCACAAAAAGTAATTCAAAGAATATCCAGCCGTTTTGACGGCGTTGATTCCATATCTGTTTTAAAGTTGTTCTAAACATAGCCGTATTATTGTTTTGGATTTAGTGAGTTGATAATAGTTTGTCGTAATGAAATTGATGCAGGGATAAGGGCAGAAACGATATTAAGAATAAAACTAATTGTTAAAACTGCCGCAAATACCCACCAGTTAAATAGCATTTCTATCGAAAGATTATCTGATAATAATTGTATACTTTCATTAAATCCTTTATTCAAAATGTTTGTAATCCAGTTGCTGCCACAAAGTAGTATCACATAACTGATAATTATGCCGACTAATCCGCCGATTATAGTTAGCAGAAAGTTTTCCCAAAGGATTTGTGAAAGGAGTTGTCTGTTTGTTGCTCCATAGGTCTTGCGTATTCCAAGTTCAGGAAGTCGCTTGTTCATTCTTGATGATATCATTCCACTAAGATTAAGTGCCGGAATAATCAAGAGTGCAAACAATATATATCCATATTTTAGGAGTTCATCCTTTTCGTTGAGTATCTTGCCAAACCTAAATTGGCTCGCCCAATAAGTATCAGGACCAAGTAGCTGGTAATTAAAAAGTTTATCTTGTTGATTGTATTTGTGCATCATTTCAGCAATTTCTGATTTTACTATTTCAATTTTATCGGGCGATTTTGCCGTAATTGCTAATTCACAATCTCCAAGTAGATCCTCTATGTCGGTATAATTAGTCGTGGTATAAGGTGCCCACATATCGGCGGCAGTTTTATTATCCATTACAGATGCAACATCCTTTACAATTCCGATAATCTTATATTCGATGCCTGAGACATTTATAATCTTATTAGTAATGTCTTCAGTCTTGAATAAATGTTTTGCACAACTTTGAGAAATGACGACATTCTTTGTTTTTGATGCAACATCGGAATCGCTATATGGTTTTCCTGCAATAAATTCAAAATCATAAACTTTCCAGTAATCGGCATTGGTGTACTTTAATACTACTGGGATTGTCGCATATTCTGTTGTTGCATCTTTATGAGGTGACGTTTCCCAACCCATAAAAATTCCGGCAACGGCGTCAACCGATGGTAATTGGCGTATCATGTTCACCAAATGGAAATTTGGTGTACTTTGCCAATAGTTATTACTCGTTGAATCTTTTTCTGTTTTTTCGATAGAATTAATGATTAAAGTGTAATTGCGTTTATATTCAGGATACAATGGAGCAAATTTGATATACAGAATAACAAATAGTGTCATTGTTAAAGCTATGGATAATCCTGTTCCGGTGATATAGATACTAGAAAACAATTTGTTTTGGCGTATCATCATCCATGCTTGTTTGATATATAAAGTTATTTTGTTCATGAGGCATATTGATTATATATTAACATACTTGTCTTCCATCAAAAAAACGTGCAATGCGACTTGTTTGTCGTGCTTGTTCCTCATTGTGAGTAACCATGACAATGGTACATCCATCTTTTTGGTTAAGTTCGTGAAGGATATCCATTACTTCTGCACCCATTTTTGAGTCAAGATTACCTGTCGGCTCGTCGGTGAGGATAATTTCGGGTTGACCTATAATGGCACGAGCAATGGCTACACGTTGACATTGTCCGCCTGATAGTTGAGACGGCATGTGGTGCAAACGATGGCTTAGCCCTACGCGTTCAAGAACGGCCTTTGCTCGTTCTACTGATTCCTTGTGAGATACACCTCGGTATATTAGAGGCAGTTGCACGTTGTCAATAACATTAAGTGATGGAATGAGGTGGAATGATTGAAAAACAAATCCGAGTGTCTCATTTCGGAATTTAGCCAAAGCCTTATCGCTCATCTTTGCATCAATCAGTTTACCGTTCATTTCAATTGTCCCATTTGTAGGGGAATCGAGCAAACCGATGATGTTGAGTAGCGTAGATTTTCCGCAACCCGATGGTCCCATAATGCTTAAAAATTCACCTTTTCCTACTTCTAAGTTTACATTTTCGAGAGCTTGAGTCTCAATCTCTTTAGTGCGGTAGATTTTATCAATACCTGTAAGTTTAATAATTGTCATAATAATATATTTTTTTAGATTAATATTCTGTTTAATTTACTTTGATTGATTTAGCATCTTTAAATTGTTTCATGTCGCTGATTACGACGCGATCTCCGGTGTTTAGTCCTTCGATAACTTCAACCTTATCATAACTACATTCCCCTAAACGCACTATGCGAGGAACTAATGTCTCATTTTCGTCAAATACAAAGAGTGTATATTCTCCAGGTCCTACATAGTAATTGGAATTAGGTAATCGCAAAACATTCTCTTTTATAGAGTTTACGACATGAACATCGGCTTTTAATCCAGAATGCAGGCGTTGATGATTATCTTCGTCAAGATTTACAGTAAAGGAAATTTTTCCATCTTTGCTGAGTGGTGTAACACTTCCAATTGTCCCATTGAGATTGTCGTTACCTATTTTGACAGTAACCTTTCCTCCGGCAGTTACATATTCACTATAGATATCAGCAATAGAGCCGTTTATTTTAAAATGTGAAAGATCGCTCACTACAGCAATTTTGCTCCCTTGTGATACTTGCGCCCCCACTTCGTCCATGATATATGTAATAATGGCGTTACGTGGTGAACGAATGGCGGCATCGTCAAGGGTGCGCTTGATTTCGGCAAGATTGCGAGATGCAATGTTTATCTCAAGTTGTTTTTCACGCTCATCAGCTGCTTTAATCAACTTTTCATTGGATAGTTGCTGGCGAAGTTGCTCAAGTTCGAGTCGGCTTGTCTTACATGAAAATTCAGCCTCTTTTACTTTGTCATGAGTTCCGGAGCCGAGGCTGTCTAAGTAGCGTTCATTGCGTAATTCTGCTTCAAGGCGATCAAGTTTCATTGCAGCTACTTTGACTTTCATTGATAGGTCGTCAAGATAAGTGCGGTTGTTGATTTTTAGTCGTTCAAATTGACTTTGTTGCATTTGTAATTGGTCAACACTCTTTTGGTAATCAATTTGTGCGCTTTGTGTGTCAAGGCGAAGAAGTGGTGTCCCAGCTTCAATAGCATCTCCACTGTGATGTAGCACCTCAAGAATTTGAGAGTTGATGGGGCAGATAATCATCTCTTCGATAGATGGTACTACTATTCCCGAAGCTGCAACACTCGGTTCTATATCTCCGCAGTCAACGACAGCGATTTTTATTTGATCTCGTTTAACGGAGTTGCGAGAGAGTGATGTGAAAGTTAAAATGAGGGCAATTAGAGCTACTGATGCAATTGCGATGCGCAAAAATCTTTTTATGCGTCGGCGTTTGATTTCTTCTATAGGTATTTGTCTGTCCATAAATAATGTTTTTGTTTTCTGGCATTATTATATGACGAATACCGTGCCAAAGCTATAAGTAATTGAAAATCAGTATTAATATAAGCTGACGGTATGTCCGTTATCGGACACTTTTAAGTTGAATAAATAAAAAGACCGCAGACAATAACAGTCAGCGGTCAATGTTTCTCTATATTTATTATATAATGTATATAATAATATTAAAGAGCGATAAGTTCGTTGATTTTTTCTTCCAAAGTAGCTTTAGATTGAGAGCCGGCTAGACGGATGTCGGTTTTTTCTCCGTTTTTGAAGAATAGGATAGTTGGGATTGACATAATGCGATATTTTGTGCTTAAGTCGCTTTCTTCATCAACATTATATTTCCCAATAACTACTGCATCTCCAAATTGTTCAGCGAGTTCGTCAATAATAGGAGATAGACGCATACATGGTCCACACCATGTTGCCCAAAAGTCAATAACAACCGGTTTGCCTGATGCAATTATTTCATCAACGTTTTGATCTGTAAAAGTAAAAGCCATTTTATATAAATTTTTAGTTAGTATTTTCTTATTGCAAATTTAATGAACATAAAATTATTTGACAAATATAAATTACTCATTAATGTGATATTCGATATCCATATCTTTGAGCATTTCTATTAACTTTTTGTCAATAGGAATTTTAAGCCCGGATGTCATTCTGATCGAGCGATTGATTTCAGGGTCATATATGCGTAGCGACAGTGTGCCACGATTTTCGGTAGATGAAGTTATATGCTCTGATATGAGTTTGTGTAATGTTTCTGTAACCTCCTCTTTTGAAAGATGTAGGGTAATGCTATTTATTAGTTGTCCCTTCATCTCTTGTAAAAGGCGAATGTTGGTGACATTAAATCGGAGTTCTTCGCTTTTAAAGCGTTTTTGATAACGACCTGTAACAACAATAGGCATCCCCACAACTCCATAATTTCGGAAGTTGATGAAATCTTGTCCGAAAAATCTCAATTCAGTACTGCCATTGTAGTCCTCGATTTTCATGATGCCGAATTGACCTCCGCTTTTGGTGGGCTTGGCTTCAAAACTCACCACCATTCCTCCAAAACTGAGTTCTTTCCCGTCAGCGGGTGTTTCTTCCAAGAATGTTTTGATGTTGTGGCTACACCCATAATTAATCTCCATGTAATATGGATCCAATGGGTGAGCCGACAAGTACATTCCCACCAACTCTTTTTCTTTGTCAAGGCGTTCAGTGTTAGCCCAAGGTACTGCGCGAATTACTTGTGGGCGAGCGGCAGTTGTCATTGCTTGGTCTTCATCAAATCCAAATAGCGATGCGCTACTTTGCATCTTGTCGTTTTGGAACAATTGACCATATCTGATGAGTATTTCCGCAAAACTTTCGTCTTTATTGTTCTTTTCAAAGAAATCTTCACGTTTAATCTCTGGGAAACAGTCAAATGCTCCTGCTAACGCAAGTGATTCTATTGTGCGTCGATTTATTGACGACATGTTAACTCGCTCAATAAAATCGTAGATGTTTTCAAATGGACCACCTTCGGTTCGGGCTGTAATGATATCGTTTACGATGTTCATGCCTATGCCTTTGATTGCTGCAAGACCAAATCGGATATCGCCTTTAGAGTTTACCCCAAACTTGGTGAAACTTTCATTAACATCTGGACCTTTTACATCAATGCGCATTGCTTTACATTCGTCCATGAATCCTGTTAACTTGGTAATATCAGCAAGGTTTCGGCTCAATACTGCTGCCATGTATTCTGCTGGATAGTTGGCTTTAAGATATGCAGTTTGGAATGCAACCCAGCTATAGCAAGTCGCATGACTCTTGTTGAATGCGTAAGATGCAAATTTTTCCCAGTCGGTCCATATTTTTTCAAGAACTTTAGTCTCGTAGCCATTTTTCTGACCGCCTTCAAGAAATTTTGCTTTAAGCTCATTCATCTTGTCGATCATCTTCTTACCCATTGCTTTGCGCAACGTGTCGCTCTGCCCGCGAGTGAAATCGGCAAGCAATCGAGATAAGAGCATCACCTGTTCTTGATATACCGTAACCCCATAGGTGTCTTTTAGGTATTTTTCCATGATGGGTATATCATAGACAATCGGGGATTTGCCATGCTTGCGGGCAATAAAGTCGGGGATATAATCCATTGGTCCCGGACGATAAAGCGCATTCATCGCAATCAAATCTTCAAATGTGCTAGGTTGAAGTTCGCGCAGATATTTTTGCATCCCTGCCGATTCAAATTGGAATGTTCCGGTTGTGCGACCTTCGCAATAAAGCTGATAGGTTTTTGGATCGTCGATGGGTATATTATCAATGTCGATATCGATTCCTCTGGTGAGTTTGATATTAGCAAGAGCTTCTTTGATAATCGAAAGTGTCTTCAGACCTAAAAAGTCCATCTTGATAAGTCCAGTGTCTTCAATTACCGAGCCTTCATATTGTGTAACAAGCAGTTTTGAGCCATCTTTATCATAGGCGGTGCTCACAGGTACCCAATCGGTAATATCATCACGTCCGATGATTACCCCACAGGCATGTACACCTGTGTTGCGTACATTTCCTTCAAGTTCTTTGGCATATTTTAATGTATCGAGAATTTGAGGGTTATTGCTTTGTAGCTCTGTCTTGAATTCCGGCACATGCTCATAGCAATTTTTGAGCGTAGGCTTTAATTCTTTGCCATTTACCTCCGGCATGTGTTTCGGAATGAGTTTTGTCAAGCGGTCACTTTCTGATAATGGCAGTTTTTGTACGCGAGCAACATCTTTGATTGATGATTTTGCTGCCATTGTTCCGTATGTGATGATGCGAGCCACCTTTTCGGCTCCATATTTCTCGGTAACGTATCGCAAAACGTCGGCACGACCGTCATCGTCAAAGTCGATATCGATATCAGGCAACGAGATACGGTCGGGGTTAAGGAAACGTTCAAACAGCAGGTCATACTTGATGGGGTCTATCTGGGTGATGCCAAGGCAGTAGGCCACAGCTGAGCCGGCAGCAGAGCCACGACCAGGACCTACAGATACTCCTAACTTACGCCCTGCAGCAATGAAGTCCTGCACAATGAGGAAGTAGCCAGGGAAGCCCATGTTTTTTATCGTATTGAGCTCAAAGTCAATACGCTCTGATTGTTCCTCTGAGATAGTTCCCCATCGGCGTTTTGCCCCTTCGTAGGTCAAATATCTTAAATAGTCATCATTGTTAGTAAAGCCGTCGGGCAAAGGGAAATTTGGAAGGATAGGACCATGGTCAATGGAGTATGTCTCGACTTTGTCAAGGATTTCCATTGTGTTGCTTAAAGCCTCTGGCAAATCAGAGAAGATTGCATTCATCTCCTCTTGGGTTTTCATCCATTCTTGCTTAGTATATAACATGCGTTTTTCGTCGTCAAGGTCTTTGCCTGTTGATACGCATATTAGTCGATCGTGAGCTTCAGCATCAGCCTCGTTTACAAAGTGTACGTCATTTGTACAGACGAGTTTGATGTCAAATTTGCGTGCAATTCTAATCAATTCTGCATTTACTGTTTCTTGAACAGCATATACAGCATGGTTGGCTCTTGGCACAGTTGCTTTGTGGCGTTGTAATTCAATGTAATAATCTTCGCCAAAAGTATCTTTAAACCATTGCACTTGGCGTTCAGCCTCCTCAATCTCTCCGGCCTGAATTAATCGGGGTATCTCACCTCCGAGACATGCCGAACACACAATAAGCCCTTCGCGATGCTTGGCAAGCTCGCTCTTGTCGGTACGAGGGTGTGAGTAAAAACCTTCGGTCCATGCACGCGATACAATCTTAATTAGGTTGCGATACCCTTTTTCGTTTTTAGCTAAAACTACCAAGTGTCGCCCGGTGTCTTTTTTGTCGGTGTGTTCAAGAAGTGACTTGTTTGCTACATACATCTCGCAACCAAAAATTGGCTTAAATAGCTTATCCTTCAATTCCTCAATTTCAACATTGATAGCAGCAATTTCTTCACTGTTATTTGCGGTAATAGCTTCTTCTAATTTTTTCTTTGCCGATTTTATCGCATCATTAACTTTCCCGTTTTTCTTTTTGACATAATTATAGTACTCTTTTATGCCAAACATGTTTCCATGGTCGGTAATAGCTAATCCTTTCATGCCGTCAGCAATAGCCTTATCGACAAGTGCAGGTACCGATGCTTGTCCGTCAAGCACGGAAAATTGTGTGTGAACGTGAAGATGTATAAATGGTAGCATGTCCTATTTAATCACTAAAATTATTTTGTGTCAAAGGTAGGGATTTATTCCCGAGTTACATTATTATATAGTGGGATAGTTATGAACATTCAAAGGATAGTTATGAACAATTATAATTGTAGTAAGGTCTCTGATATGTCTAAGTGTTAATCAAAGTTAAAAATAAAATTATTTAAAATGCTCTAACTCGTTGAATGTGTGTAATGAACCGAAATTATCATGACTTTTGCAATGCGTTTCAGATGAAAATAATTTTGCAGTTATGAAAAATGTGCTTAACTTTGCACTCGCTTTTGAGAAATAAAGCAAACGAACATTGACATAATTGCAATAGACGAAGTAGTACAAGAGTCAGAAATGATTCTCTGTCAATTCACAAAAAATCTAGGCGTAAACACC
>JAFXGB010000027.1 GCA_017520235.1 Muribaculaceae bacterium
CTCGGCTCGCGTGGATTGGATATTGTCAATGTTCAAACAGTTGTTCATTATCACATGCCCACAAGCAAAGAGAGTTGGACACATCGCAATGGCCGTACAGCTCGCATGGGCGCTGATGGCGTTGTATATGTTATAACAGCTGAAGGGGAGAATATTCCGGAGTATATAGAATATAATCGTAGTTATGTTCCCACCGCAAAGAGCGATAACCCTATAACTGCCGGAGTCGTAACATTGTATTTTAATGCCGGCAAGAAGGAGAAAATATCGCGTGGAGATATTGTGGGATACTTGGTGAATAAAGGTGGATTAGAGGCTTCTAAAATAGGCAAAATCGTAGTTAAGGATCATTGTGCATTAGTAGCTATCCCTGTCGATGACGCAAAATCGACGCTCAATGCCATCGCTCCCCACAAAATCAAAAACACTCGCGTCAAAGTTTCAATACTGAAATAAGAGGATGCCTAGTTTTGTGACACCCTCTTAGATATGTTTATTTAGAGTATTTCTTATAGTAGATTTTGGAGTTTTGCATCAAGTTCGTCTGCATCCATCATACCTACATGGCTACTGATTTTTCCGTCAGGAGTTACAAATAGGATAAATGGAATAGATTGAACTTGGAATGCGTTAGCTACATCGGGGCAACGATCAACATCAACAGAGATGAATTGGATTTTCCCACTATATTTTTTAGACATTTCCTCAAAGATAGGTGCAAATGCTCGACATGGGCCACACCAAGTTGCGTTAAAATCAACAACGATGGGGTAACCATATCCATTTTCAAAACTAAGATATTCATCTGCTGCGAGGTCATACACTTCGGGAGTGATGTTCTCGTTAGGAATTACTTTTTCGGCTGCTACTGTAACAATTGAGTCATTGACTGTAACTTCTTTAGTTCCTGAACCGGCACATGAAGCAAGTGTCATGATAGACACAAGTGCCAATGCTGATAATGTTGTTTTAATAAAATTCATTGTTGTAAAGTTTTTTAATTATTCTTTAATCCATGCTTGCTTAATCTCGGCAATGTAAATATCGTGTAGCCCGCCTTTTGCTTCGCCATACCAATTTTCAAGAGGTTGCTTGTTGATGAATTTGTCGGCACACATGGCGTCTTTGTATAATATTTCACAATCGAGGATTAAACGAGCTTCTTCAAAAGCGATTTCTCCCGAAGGTAATTCAATGGGGGAGAGCGTTGGCTCTTGCATCTTGTCATAGGTGCGACCACTTTGCGAGCCCATCAAAGCCAATGTTTTACGCATCGAAGCGGGAAAAAATGTCAATGTAAAACGATGTGATTTTTCGATATAATCATGAGTATATCGTTCTGGTCTCACATAGATTGTTGCTACTGGGCGAGCCCATAGAAAACCCATGCCACCCCAGCTTGCAGTCATCATGTTGAAATCGCTTTTGTTTCCTGCTGTAACAAGCATCCATTCGCTACCTATCAATTTGATGAAATTGTCATTGATCTCTTCGGGTTTAATCTCTTTCATGATTGTTGTATTAAAAAAAAGGAGTATAGTGTTTCTAAGAAACGCTCTACTCCCTTTAAATGTTTATCTTGTTAAGATATAAATTGCTTATGCAAGAGCAGCGTTAGTGTTGTGAACAGCAGCTGCGCTCTTAGCGAAGAGTTCTTTTTCTTCGTCGTTAAGATCAAATTCAACGATTTTTTCGATACCATTGCGGCCAAGAATACAAGGAACGCCGATGCAAAGATCTTTTTCTCCATATTCACCGTCAAGGAGTGCGCTACAAGTAATCATGCGTTTTTGGTCGTGGATAATTGCTGCTGCAACTTGTGCTGCTGCTGCGCCTGGAGCATACCATGCCGATGTTCCAAGAAGACCTGTAAGAGTAGCACCACCCACCATTGTGTCAGCAGCGATTTTCTTAAGTTCTTCAGCGTCGATCAATGAGCTAACAGGAATACCGCGGTATGCAGCATAGCGAGTCAAAGGAATCATAGTTGTGTCACCGTGTCCACCAATAACGATACCTTCGATTTCGTTAGGATTAGCGTTAAGAGCTTGGCTCAAGAAATATTTGAAGCGTGCGCTGTCAAGAGCTCCACCCATACCGATGATGCGGTTCTTGGGAAGACCACTTGTTTTGTGGATAAGATAAGTCATTGTATCCATTGGGTTAGATACACACACGATGATTGCGTTTGGAGAATATTTCAAAACGTTGTCAGTTACTGATTTCACGATACCAGCATTTACACCGATAAGTTCTTCGCGAGTCATACCAGGTTTGCGAGGAATACCTGAAGTGATAACTACAACATCAGAACCTGCTGTTTTTTCATAGTCGTTAGTTACACCCACCATGCGAGTGTTAAGACCAAGAATGCTTGCAGTTTGCATGATATCCATAGTTTTTCC
>JAFXGB010000028.1 GCA_017520235.1 Muribaculaceae bacterium
CATCTCTGAGTTAAACAAAATGCATTGTGATTATCAATATAATGTTGAATTAGCCAATAAGACAGGAGGCGAATATCGTCGCATTAGTGTAGAATTTGTATTTATTGATGCAATCCAAAAATAATCCACACATCACAATAATGAGAATAAAACAACTATTTGCACTCATAATTTTTATAGTTTGTAGCGGAACAATTTCTGCACAAAGTGATATTCTGACTCAAGCAAACAGCAAGCTTAATGAATTTGAATCTCAATATCACACAGGAGTAAATACATCGCAACTATACGAAACTTTATATTCTGCGTACAATGGATTCATTCAAGTAGCAGAGAAACGTCCTAATGACAGAAATGCATTGGCCGGATTGCGTAAAGTATATCCCTACCTTATTGATGGAGCAGTGTATTTCTCATCTAACAACAATAATCGTCGTGCGTGTGATTTTGCCGCAGCTTATATCGACTTACCTTCAATTCCTGCATTTAAAAAAGAACGATTCTCTCGCGACAGCCAATATCCACAACTTTGCTACATGACGGCCAATGAATCATATAACAGCAAGCGTTATGATGATGCTATTAAATATTACAAACTATATATAGAGAGCGGAGACCAAGCTTTTTCTGACAAAAGCCGTCTTTACCTAAAAAATGCTTATTATAACAAAATAAATATCTGCACTCAAAACAAAGATTATGTTCAGGCTGAAAAAATTGTTGATGAACTACTTACTTTTGAGCCTGGCAATTTCAAAGCATTGACCGCCAAAGCTCGTTTCTTAGAAGAAAAAGGAGACCTAAAAAATGCCGTTCAAATTTACGAGAGACTTTACAGAACAAAGCCTAAAGAGGAGAGCATATGTCAAAGTTATGCCTTTGCATCTTTTAAATATGCCAATGAGTTAATGACCAACAATGATTCTCACCAAGCTAAGAAACATCTTGAAACATCCTCTTATCTATTTGGGCTTTTGGCTAATAACACTTCCAATCAAAATACGCCCAAATACAGACAAGGGCAAAATCTATCAAAAGAATTACTTGCACAAATTGGCAATGGGAGAAAGCACAATTATGCATCAAGTAGCACGAGCAATAACTCTGTAGGGAACTCCACCCACTCCAATTATAGTCCAGCACCTCAGTCATACACTCACTCGCAGGAGCAAATCTCATTTGATGAATTGCCTAGTTATCAAGAATATGCTAAAAGATATGTTGAAGAAGAGTATCGTGCATGGCAAACCAAAGATGACTATGAGACTATGAGCGAATATAGACTTCGCGTAAACGATGATACAAAAAAGTTAAAAAAACAAGAGTTAATACAAGATGTGCAACATCGTTATATCGCAGAATTTGGTCCACGCATTAGCCTAGATAATTTACGGTTAGAAAGATATGATGCTGAAAATGGGGTATTCTTAATAACATCTCCTGATTTTGGAAATTTATTACTCCCGGTACCTCGCACCAACAACGAAGCTCGCTCTTTTGAAGAACAATGGTCAACTGTAAGATTTGAGAAACCTCAATATTGCATATCTAATGATAAACTTGCACTAGCTCAATTATCATTCCGCACCAACACAGGCAAATGTTATGTATATAATAATGAGGCTGACTTAACTTATAATAATTCATTGATTGAATATACTTTTGATGAAGTTGATGTTAACGGGCTCCTTGCCGACAATAGTAGCAAACCCATTGGAGGCGCAAAGATTGTTAATCAAAACATAACTCTTGGCGAATCTGATGTTGATGTTGATATTCCGGTAACAAAGAAAAAGAATGAGAAACTATTTGCCGTTATTTTTGCAAATGAGGAATATGAAAACGAATCAAATGTAAACTTTGCCCACAACGACGGTTTGGCATTTAAGAACTATTGTGTTAAGACATTGGGGGCAGTTGACAAAAACGTGCATTTTGTTCCAGATGCCACATTAGGGAACATTCGCAAAGAAGTGCGTTGGATTAAACAAGTTGCTGATGCTTTTCAAGGTGAAGCACAGATCATACTATATTATGCCGGACATGGGGTCCCAGATGAAGCTTCAAAATCAGCCTATCTACTTCCTACCGATGGTATGGCAACAGACATTGAAAGCGGATATAAGCTTGATGACCTATATGCCACACTTGGAAATCTCCCTGCTAAAAACGTAACAGTCTTTCTTGATGCTTGTTTCAGTGGAGCACAGCGCACAGGCGCGCCAATGGAATCAAAGAAAGATAGTCGTGCACCTATAATCAAAGCCAAAGCGAGTGTCCCTCAAGGGAAAATGGTTGTGATGAGTGCTGCGACAGGTGATGAAACAGCATTCCCCTATAAAGAGAAACGACATGGAATGTTTACCTATTTCTTACTCAAGAAACTAAAAGAGAGCAAAGGTGAAGCCTCTTACGGAGAACTTGCTGATTACATCGTAAAGAATGTTAAACGAAATAGCCTTATAGAAAACAACAAATCACAAACTCCCACAACCACCTCATCAACAAGTATCACTGAGAAGGAGTGGAGAGAGTGGAAACTTAAAGATTAACAATCAACCTAAATAAAATATCAAATCATGAAAAAAAGATTACTTTCGGCACTTGCGATGTGCCTATCCGTTTTTGCCATGGCATTTGCGGAAGATGTAAACTACAACGGAGTGGTTGTCGCTGAAAATGGTACACCCATTATGGGTGCTACAGTTTCTGTTACCGGTACAGAATTAAGTACAATGACCGACATGGATGGGAAATTCTCCATTACAATTCCTAATGGATATTCTGCTATTACAATCAGCTATGCCGGAATGAAACGTCAAACAATTAACGTGCAACGTGACCCTGTTATTCTATACCCCACCGCCGAAGATGCCTATATGGCTCAAGAGCGCAAAATGCCTAAATTAAAAAACGTTTATCGCGACTACAAAAAAGACCTCTTTAATTTAGAAATTAATTATGGCTCAATTTATGGTGATTTGGCAGACTGTTTTTCCAATGAATATAGTTATTCAGATAAATATTTAGGACTTAACTTTGGTTGGCATCACAACTACAAAGAGTGGATCGGATGGGAAGTATTCAATATAAATGGTATGCTACCAGTTGGGAACGGATCTGATAGCGAAAATATTGTCTTAAGCATAACCACTGGTCTAAAACTCACCACACCTAGTTGGAAAAATATGTCATTATTTACCTCATTTAATATCGGTGCCGGTGCTAGTATAGAATCGTGGGATGAAACAATCAGTGTAGTATTGAGAGGTAAAGTTGGTGTAAATTTTGGCAAATGGGTTTATGTAGCATATTCTTATGACCATATTTTTGATTATGATTATGATTATTATTATGAATATCTGCCATTCAAACGCCATGCAATTGCTATAGGCTTTAATTTCTAACAAACAAATTTCACAATCATGAAAAAATTAGCAGCAATTATATTATGCATCGCCGGATGTGTGGCGACTGCCTCAGCTCAAACAAACAAAGTGTCATCAGTGGTCCTTTCATCCCAAAATGGTGAAGCTGTATCAGGTGCCTCTGTAACAGTAACAGGTAGTAATATCTCTACAACTACCGATATGAATGGACGCTTCTCAATTGAAGCTCCTGCTCAATATAAAACATTGACCATATCTCATAATAATTACCAACCTTCAACAATGAATATTCTTCCAGATCCTATCGTTATGCATCCTGCGAAACGTTTTTTGGAGGGTTGGGGTATTGAACTAGGTTATGCTTCATCAACTGTTGGCTATGATTCTGATGATTTCGACGATTTCGACGATGAAGATGTGAGCCGTAGAGGTGGATTCACTATAGGTATTACTTACGACTACCCTATTGCAGCAGTAAACAATTTATCGGTAATGGGAGGTCTATTCTATTTGTCTAAAGGAGTCAGTTCAACTGAATATGATTCTTACGATGACGAGTACTACACCGAAGAATTTTATGCCAACTATCTTGAGCTACAAGCGACTGCCAAATACCAGTATAATCTTCCTGTATTAAATAACGAACTAAATGCATTTGCACTTGCCGGTCCATATTTAGCATACGGAATTGGAGGTGATTATACTGATGATTATGATGGCTACAAGGAATCAATATTTGATGAATGTCTTGATCGTTGGGATGCCGGACTCGTATTAGGACTTGGTCTAAACTATCGCAATTACTCTTTAACATTCCGATATGACATGGGATTGGTTGACATAACTTCATATGACGGAAAAGTATATAACCGCACTTGCATGTTCACATTGGGATATAGTTTCTAACATTAGATTATTCAATAAACACCTAAAATTTAAATCATTATGAAAAAGATTTTAATGATAATGAGTTGCTTACTCATTGCTATGTCAACAATCAACATTCAAGCAAAAGATTCTGAGACCGAAAAAATAATGAAAGAGCGTAAAGAATTGCGCAAAATGTCTCGCAAAGCTTTAGAAGAAAAGGCGTCAAAAGATGCTCGAAAAGAGGCTAAACAATTGAAAAAACAAGGATGGAAAGTGCTACCTGGTTCACTACCATTAGAAAAGCAACTTGACCGTTCTTACATGATGCAACAAGAATATGACGAAGATATGTTCCCAAAATATTTAATGGGAACTGCATCTAGTGTAGGAGAAAACTTTGACGGAGCAAAAATGCAAGCACTTGAGATAGCTAAACTTGACCTTGCCGGTCAAATTCAAACTGAAGTTACTGCACTTGTTGAATCAAATGTTGCAAATAAACAAATGGCAGAAAACGATGCAGCAACAGTTGTAAAAACTGTAATGGGTGCTAAAAACCTCATTTCTCAAAGCATCGGTCGAGTAATCCCAGTAGTTGAAGTTTATCGCGACACAAAACAAGGGACTAAAGAAGTGCGTGTAACAATTGCTTATAATGCTCAAATGGCTAAAGAAGCTGCAAAAAAAGCTGTTCGCCAATCACTTGAAGATAAAGGAGAAGAACTTATTGACCAAATTGATAAAGCAATGGGTTGGTAATCCATTTATCCTAAAGAACTATAAAGATGAGTCATAATCTATTTATGGCTCATCTTCTTATCAAATCAATTTCATCTCAAGAACATCTAAGGCATGAAGAAATTTTTATTTCTATTATCATTGATATGTATATCGATCATTGCTCATTCTGATGACAATGTAAGTGCGGAATATACCTACCATGCAACAGAACATGACTCCCCGGCTGATGCTAAGCGAATTGCATTGGAACGAGCACGAACTAAAGCATTGGAAAACCGATATGGCAGAACAATTATAGATGAGCACGACACTGATATCATAAATGATAATGGCAAGACTTCAACTCATTTCATTTCAACAAGTAACAGCGAGGTAAAAGGTGAATGGGTTAAAGATACTCGAGAGCCAGAATATGAAATATTCTTTGAAGACAACATGCTTGTTGTTACGGCAAGAGTGTGGGGAAAGGCTCGCGAAATAACATCAAATGCTATTGATTTGAAAGTAACTATCCTACGAAATGGGACAGACTTCCGCCACGAAAGTCTAGAATTTAATGACGGAGACCAACTATTTGTAGGCATAAAAACACCTGTTAATGGTTATATCGCTATTTACTACATAGATAAAGAAACTGAAGATGCCTTCTGCTTACTCCCCTATTCAAGCGATAGTGATGGACAAGTCGCAATAGCCGCAAATCATGAGTATGTGTTTTTTAGCCCTGATATGTGTGCTTCACCCCAAGAACGTGCTATAGTTGATGAAATTCTGCTACCGGCTGGCAATGAAAAGAAAATAGACGAAATTGTAGTGATATTTTCTAATCACTCTTTTTTTAAGGCTTTAGATAATGAATATATCTCAAAAGAACACCAATTGCCACGTGGTCTTAAAACAAAAGAATTTAATGAGTGGTTAAACAGATGTCGCTCAAAGGACAAAGACATGATTACCATCAGAAAACATATCTCCATTGCTAAAAAATAATGTCCATGAAAAAAATACTACTTATCTCAGCGCTATTATTATCTTCTGCAACATGTATAGCCCAGCGAGACTACAAAACAGAATATGAAAATTTCAAACAACAAGCAAGAGATAAATATTCAGATTTTCGCGATAAATGTAATCATGAATATGCTGAATTTATTCGCATAACTTGGGAAACATTTAACAGCAACGATCCCATTCCACAACCTGAAGAAATACCGGCTCCCCCAATTCCTCGCATAGAAACTATACCTACTATTATTAACCCTATTCAAGTCCCTATTGATACAGTAATACAAAATCCAACTCCACTCGTTACGCCTCAGCCACTACCTGTAACCCCAATAAAAGAAACACCTCAGCCTACTGAAGAATACTTTTCATTCACGTTCTATGGCACTCCGTGCAAAGTAAGGCTTAATGAAAGTAATCGAGTTACAATTGCGGGTACTGATGAAAACTCAATATCAAAGGCTTGGCAATATTGTTCCCAACCTCAATTTAATAATCTTATACAAGATTGTCTTCAATTAAGAAAAGCAATGAACTTATGTGACTTTGCCTACCTTGAGATGTTGAATGAAATGGCTTCATCATTTTTAGGCAAAGGGACTAACGAAGCAAGCATGTTAATGGCTTATGTTTATTGTCAATCGGGTTATAAAATGAGATTTGCCACAAATGGAGACAAATTATGTATGCTATATGCAAGTCAACACACGATATATAATCAATCATTTTTTATGATAGACAATGAAGCATATTACCCATATCGCTTCACATCTCCATCGTGCCGAATATGTAAAGCGTCATTTCCACAAGAACAACCACTTTCATTGGTGGTAAACAAAAACATAAATTTTGCGTCACAGTCAACAGCGATACGAGAGATTAAATCAAAACAATATCCCAACATTAAAGCTAATGTTTCTGTCAATCAGAATTTACTCAATTTTTATGAAACTTATCCGGCGTCTGAGATTGGGAATAATTTTGTAAGCAAATGGGCAATGTATGCCAATGCTCCTGCGAGTTCTGATGTTAAAAATATGCTATATCCGTCATTGCAAGAAGCAATCAAAGGATTGTCTCCATTGGATGCCGTTACGAGAATATTGAACTTCGTTCAAACTGGATTTGACTATGGTTACGATAGTAAAATTTGGGGGTATGATAGAGCTTTTTTTGCCGATGAAACATTATATTACCCATATAGTGACTGCGAAGATAGATCTATTCTATTCTCTCGCATAATACGCGATTTACTTGGGTTGAAAGTTATATTAGTATATTATCCAGGCCACCTTGCTACAGCTGTTCATTTTAATGAAAATGTAAAAGGCGATTATATCTCATTAAATGGAGAGAAATTTACGGTGTGCGACCCTACATTTGTGGGCGCTCCTGTAGGCGCAACAATGCCCGATTTTAAAGATAGCTCAACTACTGTGATTTTATTAAATTGATTACTCCGACACATTCTAAATAATAAATGCGATGGCATCAATGATGCCATCGCATTTTCTTTTTCTCTTATTAGCTTCTAAGGTCCTTAACCATTTGAATAACATCTTCAAGATTTTTTCTATTCTTTCTTTCAAGCTGATGTCCCCACACAATTCCTAATATCATCATAACAATTGTTATCGATATCAACGGCAAGTTCCAACTATAGCCACTCGCTATCATTATTGTCCATATTACCATCATTAACCAAGGAGCTATCAATATTTTTTTTGCCAATGCTCGCATTTGCTTATGCTTTACCACACACTCAGTTGCTGATGTTATAGTCATTGTTGGCAAACCCTTTGTATTAAGAGCTTTGTAACACTTCCAATTTAAGGCAGATTCTAATAATGCAACTACAGTTAACAATATAACATAGCCAATATGATATTTCATTGAAGTAAATACAACTAATAAAATAGGAACTGTAATAAGTGCTCTAAATCGAGCACGATACCATCGCTCAATCCCAATTATCTTTTTCCTCATTGACTCTTTGATGAGATTTTCATTTATTATCTGCTGTTTTTCAAGTTTTTCGTTAAGAAGATTGAATTGAGTTTTCAACTCTTCTAATTCTGCAAAATCTATTGTTTTTTCCATAATGGTTAAGCATTTTTTGAGTTAGACATTGATTTGAGTTGTTCTTTTATGCGGAACAATCTTGTTGTTACTGCCGACAATGATATTCCCACCACGTTGGCTATATCTTGATAACTCATATTCTCCAGCCAAAGAAGAATAATAGCTCTATCAAAGACATCAAGGCGATTTATCCTGTCATACAGCATTTGTATCTGTTTACTTTGCTCGTCAGTATCGTTATATAGGTCTATATCTATTGACAGAGGGATAGTCGACACGCGTGTTTTCTTCTTTCGTTCCAGTGTGTTACATGTGTTGAGAGCCACACGCCATATCCACGTTTTCACACTACTTTCCCCTCTAAAGCGCTCAAATCCTCGCCAAAGATTAATCAACACCTCTTGATATAAATCATCAACCTCATCGGTGTCCTTGGAAAAGAAATAGCAGACGGTATATATCGTCTTTTTATTCTCTTTTACGATTTTAGTGAATTCTAATTCAATATCATTCATCTTGTTTCTATCGATTTATTTCTGTTTTCTACTCCTTTAGACGCAACTTTCCTTTAATCCTTTCAACTTTTGCAATTTTTTTCAAAAATAATTGTATTAAAATTTTTCAGCAAGATAAAACTCTATAAAAACTACATTTGTTACTATAATATAACATCAAATATTCTTTACTATGAAAAAGTATCGTTGTAGCGTGTGTGAATGGGTTTATGACCCTGAAATCGGGGATCCCGAAGGCGGAATTCCACCGGGAACAGATTTTGAAACACTTCCTGACCGCTTTAATTGGGTGTGTCCTGTGTGTGGCGAAGGTCGAGAAATGTTTGAGCCTATTGAGGATGAGGAATCATGTTTATAACTTTTATCTATCAAAGGATAGATTATTTCAGTTGGAGAGATACACCATGGTGATATATCTTTGCAATACAGAAATTATTAACAACTAAATATATTTGAATTATGAAAAAATATCGTTGCACAGTATGTGATTGGGTTTATGATCCTGAAGTAGGTGATCCTGATAGTGGCATAGCTCCCGGAACAATGTTTGAAGATATACCCGATGATTGGACATGTCCATTATGTGGAGTTACTAAAAGCGACTTCGAGCTAATCGAAGAATAATTTGAAGCAAAGTAGCTGTTGTATCCGCCATATAACCTTATGTGGCGGATATTTTTATGCCTATTTATAATTGGATTAACCGATTATGACTATCTTTGCATACTTATTCAGTAATTATTTAAAGATATACCATTAAAACGACAACTATGCTTCGCCTAAAGAATATTCTTTCATTACTACTTTTATTATTAATAGTTCCTAATTTCATTACTGCTGAAACAGTCAAACGTGAATTTCGCTCAGCATGGATTGCTACTGTTGCTAATATTGACTGGCCAAAGAATAAAGGCACTTCCGCTTCTGCAGTCGCACAACAAAAATCTGATTTGCTTGACTACATTGAAGCAATGGAGGAGATGAACTTGACAACAATCTGCTTCCAAGTGCGCAGTATGTGTGATGCAATGTATAAATCGAGCTATGAGCCATGGTCATCTTATTTGACAGGAACTCGTGGCACCGATCCCGGATGGGACCCATTGGCATTTATGGTTGAAGAATGTCATAAACGCGGCATTGAGGTATATGCATGGGTAAACCCCTATAGATGGTCAAGTACAGGCACAACAAGTACATGGAATACCGATTTTGACACACAAGTAAAAAATGCCGGATGGCTCATAACCAATGGGACTTTTACTGTATTAAATCCCGGTCTTGATGAAACTCGTGCCCACATCGTAAAAGTGTGTCGGGAAATAATTACAAATTATAGTGTTGAGGGTCTGATTTTTGACGATTATTTCTACCCCACAGGCGGTACTAAAGAAGATTCTACAGCCCCAGACTATCAATTATGGAAAAATAGTGGAACAAGTCTATCCATCGCCGATTGGCGTCGCGAAAATGTCGACAAAATGGTTACCGATGTTTATAACATGGTGCAAGATGTGCGTCCGGAACTGCGTTTCGGAATTGCTCCCCCCGGAACTGCCGGAGCATCGGCGAGCAAATATGGACTTTCTATTTGGCCTGGTGGATATGACACGCAATACACATCTTTATATTCCGACCCTCTATCATGGATGAGCAAACACATTGTTGACTTTGTTTCTCCTCAAATTTATTGGCACAATGACCACTCAATGGCTCCTTTCGGAAGAATCTCTAATTGGTGGTATGGTCTTGCTGCTCATTTCAAGAATTGCCATTGTAACATCAGCGTGAACATCTATGACCTTGCACAAGCAATGGGTTATCAAGAAGATCTTGGTAATACACAAGCACATTGGGACGAGCATGTAACTAATGTGTTACAATCTCGCACCTATGCTGCCGACAATGGAGTTAAAGCCTTTGGTTCTAACTTCTATAGCATACAATATTTTACCGGCACATATACATCTCACGGAAATTATGTAGCAGAAAAATGTTTCCCAACAAAAGCTCTCGTGCCTATTGTCGACTGGAAAACAGCCACTACATATAGTGCTGTAAACAACCTCACAAACAGTAACGGCACATTATCATGGACGGCTGTCAAAGATGGTTTAAACACAATTCGCTATACTGTATATGCTGTTCCTCGCACTATTACTAAAGAGTTGGCAACAACCGATGATGGTTTATCAGGTGAATATCTTCAAGGTGTTACCTATGAATCATCTTTTAATTTAGCCTCTGACAAGCAATCGGGATATTGGTATGCAGTGTGTGTCTATGACGGATATGGCAACGAGCATCCCGCAGCTATAATAAACTATCCCGAAGGAAATTATGCTCCTAAGGCGGAGCTAATTTCGCCAAATGACAAAGCCGAAGTTGTAGATGATATTACTTTCACATGGAAATCTACTAATAGCAAAGTAACCGATTTTACTTTGCAAATCTCTACAAGCAACACATTTGATAAAATCAAATACTCAACAGATGTTGTGGCTTCAAACACAGAAACGACATCAGCAATCGTTTCGGCAACACGCATAGGAATAGGAACATTCTATTGGAGAGTTGTATCAAAAGGTAGTAATTATTTTGACACTCCATCAAACTATCGCACATTCTCTATCGCAAGTCTTGGTATTGGTGAATCAGAAAAGGGTTACACTATCATAAACGATGATGCATCATATAGCGATGTGAATAACATACACATTGAAAACTTGTGGATGCGCTCAGTCAGAGATGGGTTTGAAAATATTACATTCTCCGATGATAGTGGCATTGGCTCATGGAATCGTAGCATGGTGGCAGTTGGCAATTATGTATATTTATCAGGTCGCACAGCCAATAGCTCTTCAGCTACTGCCTATATTGACAAATACAATGGCTCTACCGGTGAATATCTCAGTCGCATCACAATAGGAGCCAATGCTTCAGTTACATTCTATCCATGCAACAACATCATGAAGGATTCCAACGGAAATGTGTGTATCTCAAATCTAATCGTCTTTAATCAAGGGCCATTAGTTATACACCACATCAATTTAGAGACAGGAATAGCGACACAAGTAGCAAGCATCACATCAACAAATGTCCCTGACGGACGAATAGACCATGCTTCTATCATTGGCGATGTTACAACCGGTAATTTCACAGTGTTTGGAGTAGCAACAAATTCAGCTAAAGTTCTCCGTTGGAAATTTGCAAATGGGAGCTACACCGAAGCCGTAACAAACATCAGTTCATTCTACCCGACATCGGCAACGTCATTCGGACTTGCGCCACGCGTAATACCAGTAAATGATGATGACTTATTTATCGATTGTTCAAATACTGCTTTCACCCGTTATACATTCTCTACCGGAGCGCGCAGTGGCTCTTTCTTAGCAAACACAAGCGTCGCGCCAGAAAACTATGCAAATAGCGGTGGCACAATTTTCTCTCTTGGGGATAAAAAGATTGTAGTTTATGCCAATGGAGACGAAAATGCCTCTCCGGCAAATACATTTAAGGTTACATCTACAACCAACGATCTTACATTCTCTGACATGAAACAATTGTGGGTACTACCCAATAATGGTTTAGGATCAGTATATAGTGGCACATATCAAGCCACAGCCGACTTTGTTGACCTTGGCGACGGAAAAGCGAGATTATATCTATATATTCCCGGCAATGGCATCAGTGCATATGAACTTACAGATACTAACATTACAGGAGTTAAAGACATTGAAATGAATAATATATCTACTAAAGAAGAGTATTATAATCTTCATGGAGTAAAAATTCCAAAAGATAATTTGACTCCCGGTATATACATTAAGAAACAAGGTAACAACGTCACAAAAATCATCATTAAATAATATTGACTCATGAAAAAGATAAAAATAGGATTATTGACACGAATCATTATTGCTATTGTTCTTGGTATAGGGGCTGGATATTTGTTCCCCAATTGGTTAGCACGCACATTTATAACTTTTAATTCTATTTTCAGTGAATTTCTTGGATTTATAATACCATTGATTATCATTGGCTTTGTCGCTCCCGCCATTGCCGATATAGGTAAACGCGCGAGCAAGATGCTCATTGCAACAGCGGCACTTGCCTATATTGCAACACTTGCATCTGGATTATTATCCTATTTTACAGGTGCGACGTTATTCCCATCTTTGATTGAATGTGGTTCTCTTTCATCAGAAATAGGTGATGCCCACAATCTTTCGCCCTACTTTACGGTTACAATTCCCTCATTGATGAATGTCATGACTGCTCTTGTATTGGCATTCACTCTCGGACTTGGTGGTGCTCAGCTATCAACACAATATCTGCGCAACGTTCTTATTGATTTTCGAGACATCATAAATCTTGTTATCGCTAAAGTTATAATTCCACTATTACCACTTTACATCTTCGGAATATTTATGAACATGACCATCAGCGGACAAGTGGGCGGAATACTCATGACTTTCATCTCTATCATTGCCATAATATTTGGGCTACACATCTTTATTCTTGTGTTTCAATATTGTATTGCAGCAATATTTGCCAAGAAAAATCCATTCAAAATGCTCGGCATGATGATGCCAGCCTACTTTACTGCCCTCGGCACACAATCATCGGCAGCTACTATCCCGGTGACATTGCGACAAACAGTAATGATGGGGGTTAAAAGCAATGTTGCAGGATTTGTCATTCCACTATGTGCGACAATCCACATGAGTGGTAGTACACTGAAAATTGTTGCTTGCGCATTAGCTTTAATGATGGCTGGTGGAATGGAATATAACTTTATGATGTTTGCCGGCTTTATCTGCATGCTTGGCATTACAATGATTGCGGCTCCAGGTGTTCCCGGAGGTGCTATTATGGCATCACTTGGATTATTGTCTTCTATGCTTGGATTTAGCGAAGCCGACAATGCGTTGATGATTGCACTCTACATTGCAATGGACAGCTTTGGCACAGCATGCAATGTTACAGGTGATGGTGCAATTGCTCAAATCATAAATCGTTTTTTCGCCCAAAAAGATTAAAATTCCCACATTTTCGATGTAACGTTTTGACATAGTCGGTCGTCTTATAAGTGAGTATGGACCGAAAAGAGTTTGAAACACTTGCAACACGATTGCGCCCACGCTTAATAGAGATTGCGTTCCGTTGTCTTGGCAATCATGATGATGCCGACGATGTCGCTCAAGATACTCTGTTAAAATTGTGGAGCATGAAAAGTCGCCTTGATGAATATAAATCCATTGATGCGTTAGCAATTGTTATCGGTAGACATTTGTGCCTTGATCGTTTAAAACGTACCAAAACCCAACCGCTTGATGAGCACTCAATTGAAGATATTGTTTCATCTCCTGAAGATGTGATTATTAGAGCTGAAGACAACGAGAATCTCAACAACCTAATCAACACTTTGCCAGATGGACAACAAATCATTCTTAGATTAAAGCACATCGAAATGATGGAGACCTCAGAAATTGCTCAAATGATAGGTTCTACCGAAGTAGCTGTGCGTGTTCAACTCTCTCGAGCCCGTAATCGCATTAAAGAATTATTTTTAAGAAACGCCTATGAACGACATTAATGATAACAACATTATGCAATGGATAGATCGTTTCCTTGACGGCACAACAACATGTGCCGAGGAACAAAAGCTCTATGAATATTTCTCAAAAAAGGAGATCGCACCTGAAGCTCGTCATTACAGAGAAATGATGACATGGTATGCCTCAAGGATGGCAACACCAATCGTTAATCATAAGAGAAAACGTTCTTTCTCCATTAAGCATTGGATATATACCATCTCTATTGCCGCATCTATAGCTCTGTTATGCACATTAGGCATCAAGTTGTATAATTCTCAATCAGAGGTGCATGATGAGTTTAACATCTATGAGGGGAGTTATATAATACGCAATGGCGAAAAAATAACAGACCTTAATCTCATCATGCCGGAGTTGATAGAAGCAGAACGATTTATTGATGAGTATAAATATTCATCTCCGTCAATTGAAGAAATGATATCAGAAGTAGTCATTTATGAAACTGATGATAAAGATACTCAGAATTTAATTCACAAAGTGATTTTTGAAAATTGAATAACCTCAAGACCAAACATATATGAAAACTTTAACATCCATTATTTATTTTATGCTCATTAGTTGCATAACATTTGTAGCTTCAGCGCAAAAAAACATTGATAAAGCTATTGCAGAGCTTGAAAACAATCCAAAAGCTGATGTTACCTGCACGGAAAAACGAAATCCAGACACAAAAAAGACCTATAAAATATCTAAGTTAATACGCTTCTCGGGATATGGATATTATCAATTAGTGAGAAATGCATTCATTAAAGACTCTAAAGATGCCATTGAATACACTCGTCAAGATGGAAAGATGTATCATCTCATCTTTAAAGAAAAAAATTGCACTATGGAATATCTTTTAAAAAGAGAATCCGGAAATAAAGAGCAAGGACAATGGTTAGTCACTATTGAAATCAAAAACAAAGAGAACTATCCACAAAAAATAAAAACCGGAAAACAAAAAAAACGAAATAAAAACATATCAACTTATAGATTTCTCAATAATGGGGACTTAGAATATTGGAATCTCTCCGACACTCTTTTTTTGGATTTAAGTAAATTGAAAGAGCTTAATAATCTGGATTTTGACAGTCTGTATCAATTAAACGGACTAAATATTTACTATCAGAATAATTAATTTTGAGATAGAAACAGCAAGAGGTTGTGCTACAATTAAATTGGTACAACCTCATTTTTCTATTATTCTATTAATGGACTAATTTATTACTTGCCGGCAGAGGTAGATTGCTGTACTCCGGCATCACTGTCAATCAATTTAGATGTTTGTCGAGACTTGCGCC
>JAFXGB010000029.1 GCA_017520235.1 Muribaculaceae bacterium
AAGAAAAGAGTTATTTGAAAAGCATGAGGAATATAGTGTAACAAAACAAGTTAGCAATTTCTTATCCATTGCCCATTCTCATGCAAGTTCTTCTTAATGGTTTGATACTCAAAGAATCTTAATCAAACTTCATCAAATATAGCAATTTTCATTCTAAATTTCTACAATTATCTACTCCATTGTGAGTATTGAGCATTTATCGGCACTCATCATTTCAGCAACTTTGCTCACATCATCGGGAGTAATTGCTAAAATCTGATTCTTGATATCTTCAGGTGACTTAATATCACCAAAATACATCATTGATCGACCCAATGACAATGCTACTTGCTCTCTATTATCTGAAGCAACGGCAAGTTGCCCCAAATACTGCTTCTTTGCTGCCTCTATTGCACGCACCGACAAGCAGCCATCAATCATTCTATCAAGTGTTTGCCTCACTATATTACGGCAGCGTGTTAAATCATCGGGATCACACCCAAAGTATATCATCAATGCTCCGGCATCGGTAAACATTGCTGTTGAAGCCTCAACATTATATACTAATCCTCGACGCTCTCTCAAAGCAACATTCAGCAATGAATTCATTCCGGGACCACCAAGCATATTGGCAAACAACGCTATTGGATATCGCATCTCGGAATACAATCCCGGCAAATGCGCTCCTATTATAGTGTGAGATTGATGGCTTCCTATATTTTTAACCTCATCAAATCGAGGTTGAACAATAGGCATCACCCTTTGACGAGACACGCCTTTGGGAACAATCGAGCTAAAATAATTCTCAGCCAATGAAAAAATCTTATCAGGTTTTGTTTTTCCCATATAAAACAAAACCATATTTTCGGCTGTGTAGTAATCCTTTAAATATTGACGGCACACATCTTGCGTAAATCCTGATATTGCATCAACCATTCCAAGAATGTTATGTCCAAGAGATGAACCGGCAAATATCAAATCCTCAAAATCATCGTAAACAGCTTCTGAAGGAGAATCAAGATAGGAATTTATTTCATCGGCAACAACCTCACGTTCCTTATTTAACTCATTTGCAGGAAATTGAGAAGATATCACCAAATCTGAAATCAACTCTATTGCGCGGCGCACATTTCCATAAGGAAAAACAGAATATAAAATTGTCTCCTCTTTGGTAGTATAGGCATTTAGCTCTCCACCAATAGCCTCCATGCGATTTATGATGTGCCACGACTTGCGATGCTTTGTTCCTTTAAATATTGTGTGCTCCACAAAATGAGCAAGTCCATACTGATCGACAGCCTCATCTCGACTCCCTACATTGATTGCCACGCCACAATACTCAACATGAGACTTGCTCTGCTGATGCACAATGCGCAATCCCGAAGGTAATGTGTGATATGTAATATTTTTCAGACTTTTCATCTTATTCAGCGTCAACCCAATCTCCCGATTCCTTTATCAATGCAATCAATCGAGGTATCGCTTCTTCTGTAGGAATATTCTTCTCTACGCAATCCTTATTCTTATATAGGCTCACCTTTCCGGCTGCTGCACCCACATAACCATAATCAGCATCGGCCATCTCTCCTGGGCCATTAACAATGCAGCCCATAACGCCTATCTTCAACCCTTTCAAATGGGCAGTCGCCTCTTTCACTGCTTTCAATGTTGTCTGTAGGTCAAACAACGTGCGGCCACAACTTGGGCATGATATATATTCAGTGCGCGTAATTCTCAAACGTGATGCCTGCAATATACCGAATGATATTCTTGCAATTTCGGCAACGCTTAATCTACTCGCTCGTAACCATATACCATCAGCAAATCCATTTAATAGCATTGTGCCTAAATCAGCTGCCGCCATTAGGGCCACATCATCAGCTTCAGCATCACCATAATCGGCTCTTATAATTACCGGATTATTCAATCCTTGACGCATAGCCTCATGTAACCATGCTTGCATTTCACCCGTTGGATTTGCATGATTACTATATAAAACTATTACCGAATTTTCAGTCGCACGCTCTCTTACATCAGCCACACTTGATGATGCATCTACCTCAACAAGATTAAATGTCGCATCTTGCAAAGCTCCATCATTATAGAAATAATCAGGAGTTAAATCCTTAGCGACATTTTCATTAGTCCCGTCAACAATTACAACAGGGACATTTTCTCCACCTATATTAGATATGCCATCAGTCTTACGACGCACAGGCGCCTCATAGTTATATCCCGGAGCAAATTCACCTTTTATTGATTTGTGCCCGGTGCGCTTTGAGATATAATTAACCAATGTTTCGGCAACAGGTATTTCCAATTCAGGATCTTCGCTAAGCGACACTCTTATTGTATCACCAATACCTTCACTCAATAATGCGCCTATCCCTACGGCTGATTTTATGCGTCCATCTTCTCCATCACCGGCCTCTGTTACACCAAGATGCAATGGAAAATCCATATTTTCAGCCGCCATTGCTTTTACCAATCGACGCACAGTCTCAACCATTATAGCTGTGTTTGAGGCTTTTATCGAGATTACAACATCCATGAAATTTCGCGCCATACACACTCGCAAAAATTCCATTGCCGACTCTACCATTCCGGCAGGGGTATCGCCATAACGGCTCATGATGCGGTCAGATAATGAGCCATGATTAACGCCTATGCGTATTGCGGTTTTATGCTCGCGACACAATTCCAAGAAAGGGATTAACGCTGTTTCGATTTTCTTAATCTCTGATTGATACTCCTCATCGGTATAGGTCAATTGCTTGAATGTGCGACCCGGATCAACAAAGTTGCCGGGATTGATGCGTACTTTTTGCACTACAGTTGCCGCTGCCGTTGCCGCTTTAGGGTTAAAGTGAATATCAGCCACCAAAGGGATGTTTACCCCTTGTCGGCGCAATTCTTCACCTATACGCCCTATATTTTCAGCTTCACGCACCCCCTGAGCAGTCAATCTCACATAAGATGCCCCAGCCGCTGCAATACGTTTGCACTGCTCCACCGACGCTTCTGTATCCATTGTTGAGGTCGATGTCATGGATTGCAATCTGATAGGATAATCACTTCCTAAAGGGATACCACCCACATTTACGCTATGGGCAGGGCGACGACGATAGTCAAAAACGCTCATATATGACTAATTGGTTTTAAACTTATATTTAACTTCTTTGAGGTCGGCATTTGCTTTCACTATTTTTTCCGATAGTTTAGCACGATACTCATCAAATCGAACAGCAAGAGCTTCATCACTTAGAGCAAGCATTTGCGTTGCCATTACAGCTGCATTCAATCCTGCATTAATACCCACTGTTGCAACTGAAATTCCGGGAGGCATTTGTACGATTGACAACAAAGCATCTTGTCCGTCAAGAGTAGAATTAATGGGTATCCCGATAACAGGTAGCGGAGTCATTGCAGCAATCACGCCGGGGAGAGCTGCAGCCATCCCAGCAGCAGCAATTATCACCTTTATTCCACGAGCTTTTGCTCCACGAGCAAATTCTTCAACTTCGGCAGGTGTGCGATGAGCCGATAACGCATTCATTTCAAATGGCACCTCCATTTGATCAAGAAATGAAGCTGCTTTTTCAAGAATAGGAAGATCAGATGTACTTCCCATTATTATACTCACTTTTGGTGTCATATTATAGTTATTTAAATTATTATTCATTATAATGCCGATAGCAAATATACACATAAAAATCCATTTACGCCACCGGCTATCACTTGCCACAATGTGTGGCGTTCAAGAATTAGCCTCGATGTTCCTACAATACCCCACGCCAAGACTCCACACACGATTATAGGCATCATATTGTTCACATTCATCTCATCTATCGCAATGCGCAACGACAATGCCACAATCCCTGCCATTGATGCGCTGTGAATACTTATCTTCCACCACACATTTACGACACATGATATAAGAGCCGCCAAAGCCGCGCCCATGAGGAACATTACAACCCATATAGGTGCTTGAGATTGATATAGATAAAATGAACAACTTAAATAGCATAACAAGACTATAACATAGGGGTACAATCGTTCTTTGCGATTAGCCAATGAAAAACCCGATACATGGCCTATTTTTATTAGTGAGATCAAGGCTGTCAATGGTAATAAATAGGTAAATATAGCGGTTATAACAACCACTGCTATCCGAGATGACAACGGTACATAACTCATTATCGTTGTCCACAACGCAATTATAATCCCATAGGTAGGAATTAACAACGGTGTGAATAATGCCGAAACGAAACGTGCTATCTTCTCTAACATATAGTTTCTTTTTATAATTCTTTCCTTAATCGTGCTACAGGCAAGCCCATTCGCTCACGATATTTGGCGACTGTGCGACGTGCAATGTCATATCCTCTGTTGACCAACTCGGCGGTTATCGCCTCGTCGCTCAACGGCTTTTTCTTATTCTCTCCGGCAATAATCGCTTTCAACACCGCCTGTATCTCATGGAATGAGGTATCGTCATCATCTTTTGGGCGCTCGTTAAAGAACAACTTTAGAGGATAAATACCTCGAGCCGTTGCTACATACTTTCCTGCCGTTGCACGAGAGATCACCGATAGGTCATACCCCGTCTGTGCTGCGATATCCTTCAATATCATTGGACGTATGAGGCTTTCATCTTCCGTCAAAAAGAACTCGCGCTGTATCTTTACTATCGCCGACATCACACGATAAAGCGTCTCTTGTCGCATCTTTAAAACTTGGATAAAACTCTTTGCCTCATCACGTTTCTGCTTGACAAACACCATTGCCTCACGCTCCCAACGATTTTCCGGCATAGGTCCATCATTGTTCTCGCCTGAGAATGTCGCTTCTATCTGTAATTCGGGAATATTATTGAGCAAGGTCAACGTTATAGCATCATCTTCAACCTCTACGTTGAAATCAGGAATAATGTGTCGCGAACGATCATCTGCATCATTTCCGGTAATCACACTACCGGGCTTAGGATTTAATGTGCGTATAATAGCCATTGCATCTTTCAACTCATCTTGAGAGATATTCAACAAGCCTCTCAATTTATCATAGTGCATCTTAGAGAATAGATCGAAGTAATTTGCAACAATCTCCTTTGCCACATCTGCCGATTTTGATTTATCTTTTCGTTTCAATTGCAACAACAAACAATCCCTCAAATCAATAGCCGCAATACCTGCCGGCTCAAGCGAACGCACCACGTCAAACACCTCTTTCACCTCACGCATTTCAACATCGAGACCCACATTAAATGTCAAGTCGTCACACATTGCCATAACATCACGCGTGAGATAGCCATTATCATCAAGGCTTCCTATGATATAATCGGCTATCAACAGCTGCTTCTCGGTTAAATCAAACTCTATAAGTTGAGAGGTCAACGTGTCAATTATCGTATCTCCCGATGCCACCGCGACAGGCTCATAATAAGTATCATTTACACTGTGATTGCGAGCCTCAAGGCGATAAGATGGGATATCATCTTCATTGCGATAGTCAGCAAGTTGCATATCCTCGGCACTCTCGTTATACGAAGCCCCCTCATCTTCTTGCGACATCATGCTGTCATCGCTATCCTTCACCTCAAGAGCCGGATTTTCATCTACGGCACGACGCACCTCATCTTCTACCTCAGGGCCTGTCATTTCCAACATTCTGACAAACTGCACCTGCATCGGCGTGAGACGTTGCTGTAGTTTCTGTTCTTGAGATAACGATAATGCTTCTTCCATCACGACACTTCTATATTGATACAAATTTAGCTACAAATTTTGACACTCTCCCCATTATTAACAAATATCTGCACTATTTGATAAAAAAGCGACCCTCAATTTCTCATTGAAAGCCGCCCAAAACTATAATTTTACCCTATACTATTATAACTCAATTTTCAATCTATCAAGACAGAAATATCCGGGGTTGTTCATTCCCCATTGCCCTGTGTCAGATGATGACATTTGGAAATAGATAGCATCAACTGCATCGCCAAGCGCGTCAAGGTCAACTCGTTTCCATGTGTTTAATACATCTTGACCATCGGCAAGAATGACATCAACACGACCTGTTTCTACGCCATTGCGCTCTCCAATAATGTGAAGTTTAAACCAATCGCCATCTTCAAATTTCTTATTGAAAGCAGTGCCATTTTTCACGCCATAGTAACCATAGGCACTATTGGTTACATACACCTCCTCTGGATCAAATGCTCCTTTACCATAGGTAATGCGCAATGCCGCATTTGCAGCCCCTATGTTTGCTGTTTCATCAGACATCCAACATGCAAGCATATAAGGTGTCCCCTTACCTGATACTCCACCACCGGTGATAGCACCCCATTGATAATCTACCCAACTTTCATTTGAATGATCCAAATTATCAGTGGAACGAGAAGGGCAAAAACCTTTATAAGAATAATAAGTTACTCCACCCCACTCTGTTGCATCAGCATCATGAGTAAAGGTAAATTCGCCTAATTGAATATCTCCCTTATTCACATTATACACATCTACCCATGCTCCATTGTCGGCATAATCAATTACATAATTTGATGCACTAAAGACGATATCATCGTCGTCTTCATCATCACTACATGCACTCATTGACAAAGTCAAGGCAACCGCCATGACACATTGTCCGAAAATTCTAAATGTCTTCATAACAAATCTATTAGTTTTAAAATAAAAAAAATTGTCAAACATCTTTTAGCCGACAATTTTTCACATTAAAAGATGCTGACAACTCACCCATAGAGCTATGTATGTCTAGTCTCACTTTTTCATGCGAAAGCGACTAATCGACCGCCCTTTCATCGGTCCCGGTTCCTGACTTTGTCATTACCAATGCAACGACATTCACAGTTGCGCGACAGCACACGATTCTCACGTGTTTCCCGTTATTGATTGCAAATATACAATCTTCCGCTCCAATAATCCAAATTTTATTTACAAATATTCTTTTATAGTCTTATAAGATCATATTACTAATTGTCTATTCCCATAATAGACAATACATATATTCCCCTTTTGTTTCATGTGATATATATTTATTCCTCTTTCAGAAATCACAATTTCTATTTTATGACAATCTATTTTAGGACGATTTAACAATGAGCCAAATTCTTTAGAAAGATACTCTTGTACAAATGTATCACATCTATTTACTGTGCTAATTTTATCATTTCTATTCTCAATAGGTACTCTCGTTGCTCTTTTCTGTTGCGTATTTGCTATTAGCGTGTCACTCTTGCTTTTAATTATTGCAAATATATATTTATCTTCCAAGCTTAAAAACTCAACAATTATCGTATCA
>JAFXGB010000030.1 GCA_017520235.1 Muribaculaceae bacterium
AATCAAGTAGAACACCATGTACAAACCAACTCTCTCAATGGCCTCACAGCCACTCTTGCTGAAAAAGCGATACAAATTCTAAACAACGATTAATATGTCACGGAACTTGCTTAATAAATATGTGTGGTTAGTAGAAACCATCTATCGAGCTAAGCAAATCTCATTTGAAGAGATAAATGCCAAATGGCTTGACAATGAGTTGAGCGAAGGGTTGGAACTCCCTCTGCGCACGTTCCACAAATGGCGTGTTGCTGTTGAAGAAATGTTTGGATTAATCATTGATTGCAAGCGCAAAGGTGGCTATCATTATTATATCGCCAATGCTGAGGAGTTGCAAGGTGGCAACATTCGCAACTGGCTATTAAACACAATATCAGTGAGCAATCTACTGATTGATAATCAAAATATCAAAGACCGCATATTGCTCGAAGATATCCCCTCGGGACAAGAACACCTGACCAACATCATCAACGCGATGCAAAACAACCTCACAATAACCATGACCTATCAAAATTATTGGAGCAAGAGCAGCCACACGTTTGATGTTGAGCCATATTGCGTAAAACTATTCAAACAACGATGGTATGTTGTGGGGCGCACACCATATTACGATCAAGTGCGCATATATTCTCTTGATAGGATTCTATACTTAGAAGTTGCCAATAACAAGAAATTCCAAATGCCAAAATCCTTCAATCCCGAAGAGTATTTTAGCGAATGTTATGGGATAAATGTGGGAAATGATATCAAAGCAGAGACTATAAAACTAAAAGTATCATCTACACAAGCCAACTATATTAGGGCTGTACCATTACATCATAGCCAGCAAGAAGTAGAGCGAAACGACAATTTTAGCATATTCGAACTTTGGCTCCGCCCAACATCCGATCTTATTCGAGAAATCCTTTGGCACGGCAATGACATCGAAGTGATTGAGCCCACAGAATTTCGCAATGAAATAGCAAGCACGATTGAAGAAATAAGAGGGAAATATAACGTATAATAATATAAACATATTTTTTAGATATGACAATGAAAAAAAAATTAGAAGAATGGGCTGAAAAAACAGTCAAGGCTTATGATTGTATTGCATCGCGAGAAAATGTAAATTTGGCGTATTACACGCAATCTCCACTCTCAAATATAGTTGATGAGCCAGAATTGATGATTGTCGGTATAAATCCAGGGAGCGGAGGTACATACTCAGATCAAAGAAAAAACAGGAACTGGAAATATTTAAACAAAAATCAATTAGATAAAAAACATCTATTAGAGGGAAACTATTGTCAAGAAGAGGGAAAACCAACATCGTGGGAGAATCACAAAAAGTGGAACTATTGGTCTAGTCTAAAACATTGCTTTTCAAAATCTTATCTACCAACGTATCTTGAAGATGATAGTAAAGTAATTATTACTAACACCTCTTTTTTAAACACACCAAAAGCGAATGAAATTAGCGAAAGTTTATTAATAGAAACTATACCATATACACTTGAACTTATACAAATAACTAACCCTAAACATTTGGTATTTCTTAGTGGAGAGAAGTGTTTTGGGCGACTTAATCGTCTGGCAGACTTAAAATTTGAATATAAACATGTATGTGGAAGAATATACATAGGGAAACTAAATGATAGACTATGTATTGGGATTCCACATCCAGCATATAAAACAAATGAAGAATTAAATCTTGTAGCTTCTATAATTCCTTATCTTATCAAACTTAATGACTATGAAGAATTAGATGTTGAATTAATTAAAATTGAATGTTCAAAACAAATTGAAGCATATCAAAAAAGAAAAAAATCAAGAAAGAGAACGTTTTATGAAGAAATTTATCAAAATGTACGCAATCATTTGTGTGAGAATTATTCAAGCTATTTAATGCAAAATGGAGATATTGAAAAGAGCGAAAAATTCACATTTGGCGATTTTGAATTATATTTAATTCTTAATGACAAACCCGATAAACTATTGGTAGGGCTACGCCATAGACCATTTTCTCCCAAAAATCATGTAGCAACATTGGGCGATAACCATGAATTTTTAAAACAATTCATTACTAGCAATAACTATAAAAGCAATAAATGGTGGACTGCTTACAAGCATTTTGAAGATTACGAGGGGAATACACCTGAAGAAGTAGCCCATAACATAATATCAGAGATAAAAGATATAATAGATTTAATAAAGGAATAAAGTCTTATCCATATAATTTTCCTTTTAACCTCTGCCTCGAAAGGGCAGAGGTTTCTTTTTACTTTGTGGTAAAAAGAAGAAGCTCATGACGAATATAGTCAAAATGAAAGATGTAAAGTTTGACAGCAATTTGTTTGTCAATTATATGTCGGGAACGATCCTCGATAGGTTACTTTGTAGTTATAAGGGGTTACCTAAAGGTGTAAATTATATGATTATTGGCGATCCTGGGGTGGGGAAAACTACGATTATTCTTGACATGATATCCGATATTCAACAACTAAATCCTTCTACAAAGATTCTATTTATTAGTGCTGAAATGAACGAGATTGATTTGGCTATTTATGTCCAACGATTTCCTAAGTTCTCGGAATTGGAAATCTTGTTTGTTGAAGCCGATTTTAATTCTCAATCACATTGTATTCAAGATATTGAAGAAACATTGCAGTTGGGGTGGGATATAATTGCGATTGATTCATTTTATGAGTTGCAAGGAATAATTAAAGAAGAGGAAAATCTTACGCTCAAAAAGGCTGAAAGCCAACTGCTTTCTCTAATCAAAAAGCAAAATAAGGCACAAAATGATAGAGGTGTGCACACTACCTTTTTAACTATTCAACAGGTTACTAAAAGTGGTGCGTTTATAGGGAGTAATCGATTGAAACACATGATTACTGCAATGATGGAACTTCGATTAGATAATCCTAAAAATATTTATTCTGATAGGTATATCTCATTTTCGAAGCATCGACGGGGTGATGTGGGAGTGAAACTCTATTATAATCTAAGTCAATCAGGAGATGTATTTTATGATGAAGAACGATATGAAAATGACCGTAAATTAAGAAAATTGCAGAGTGAAGTTAGTTCGCAACTACATGATTATGCCGACCGATTTAATCTCTTTTTATCCAACCTATGCCTTAATATGGCAGATGTCATCATTACATTTGCCCAAAATAATAGATTGTTTAACTTAAAAATTAAATTATGGCACTTTGGAAAATTTCAGTAAAATTTAAGACTGTAAAATCGGGGTATCAACTTGAGCCTGGAATGAATGTTGAAATCTCAACACCCTCAACGACTCCTCCTTTAAGTCTAACTAAATATCGCGAAGAAATATCGGCGTTGTTTAAATCAAAGTATGGAGTAGATATAAATCCATCTTATATTGGTGCGTCATACTTTGTATGTGAAAAAATTTAAGGATTGTAGTTAACCCATTAAAAAATGGGTTAACTTTATTGTCGAAAGTGCTTGCTGTTTCTACCTTTTAAAATCTCAATAAAATGAATCAATCTAATCTTAAACAGGATTTGCTTAATGTGGAATCGGCGATAAAAGCGATTACCGGAAACGACATTGAGTATATGTCGTTTTGGTGGCGCAATGATGAAAAATGCGAAAAGGTAAAAACTTTGTTGCATCAACGCCGCACACTCCTAAATAAAATGTTCTTAGCTACTCCATCAGAAATTGTGCGTTTTAAACAAGTCAATGAGATGCTTTATCGGTTGACCTCACAATTATTTAACCGCGTTAAAAAGTTATCAAATTCACACAAGATTATTTCCGACCCTACACTTGATGACGATTATGAGATTGATGGGACTCTAAGAGTTGTCGTTGAATCAGAAACTGATATTCTCACGCTTGATAATGATGATTACTATGGCTCAGATTTCTTATTGATGAATCATATATTATATCTCATTTATGATGGGCATAATAGTGATATTGAGTGGTTTAATGCCGATGTAATTAGTAATGAGGAAAAACCTATGTGCGATGATGGTGTTTCATGGAATGAGTATCCGTTTTATGGTCGCAAAGAGTTTGATGACATCGTGATTTGTCATGCCGTTCACGATATATGTAATCATAAGAAGTTTTCAATCCCTGACTTATTACGCATAAACAGTTATTGGGCAGAAACAAAATTAACTTTGCAAAAGTTTGCCTCTCAGAAATAACGCAATATTATGGAAGAATTACATCGACAAGCCTATCTAAATGCCCATCGTGTTATTGTTGCAGGTGGACGTGATTTCGACGACTATGAATACATATCGCAACAGTTAGATGAATTGTTTTGGAACAGTTCAAATTTTGATTCCCGGCAGATAAAAATTATTTCGGGAATGGCCGATGGTGTCGATACCCTTGCCATTCGCTATGCCGATGAACATCGGCTCACAAAAATACTATTTCCCGCAAATTGGAAATGTCATCACCGCTTTGCCGGATTTTTGAGAAATGAAGACATGTTAAGCATTGCTACACACCTCGTCGCATTCTGGGACGGCAAGTCAAGCGGCACAAAACACATGATTGAAATCGCTCAAGCAAAAGGCATTCCTGTGTGGATATTTAATTATTAGAAATCGTTTATGACTTTTCAAGGGTTACTACACAGCGTTGATTTTAGAAAGGTGGCTGACGCATATAGTAAAATGTACCCGGAGCAAGCCCACATGCTTCCGTTTCTAAAATGCCATTATGATATGCTGTGTAACACTGCTCCGGTTTTTGACCCTGATGCCAATTCTCAGGTCTGTCACATATCAATGGAATATGATGAAGGGACTAAAAAACGGTATCTTTCGGCGTTTCCAATGGAGGGCTACTTGTGGTCAACCTCGTTGTGTAGAACATTAGAAATAGCCCCCGATGTAATTGCATCGCTTGAAGAGATTGCGGCATGTTGTTTGTGGCACACGTCTTTCTACGGATATACCGAAGAACAACTGGCAAGTACAGCTGAAGGGTTTTCTACTGAATGGCGCGACAAGAGCGATTTAGAGATGTATAAATTGAAGTTATCGCACAACTTGGCAACAATTGAGCAACGATATAATTGCAACCCTAATTTGCCATCGTTTAAAGATGTTTATAAACTTGTGAAAAGCAAGGCAAATGAACGAAATAAAATCTATAAGAGACGACAGATTAAAAAGCACATACGAAATAAACTTTTTCGTCGAGATTTTATCAAAACCGAGTATTATCAATATTTATATGGTATTTCTCAATTTATATTAGATGTAAAAACTCCTGATGAATCAATAGAAGGATTGAGCCAGTTTTATAAGTACAAAAAGTTTAAAGCCTATAATTATCGGTCATATACCTATGGGAAAAGCGATCCCGCAGAATATCTTTATGAGTTGATTGAAAAATATAATGCTCTTAACCCAACACTTGCAAATGCTTATATCTGCCTTGTTAGACCCATCAAAACTCCATTTGATACTATTGATATCAGATCAACATTAACACCAACAGAGAAAAAACTTTGCCAATCAATTATGGCATCGTGTAGCGACTTGGGATTAGTTTATATAACTTCAAAATGTGATCACACACTAAAAAATGAGATGAAAATTATTATAGGGTTTTATGAATATTGAGCTGAGGCCCCATTATTTTGTAGGATAGTGAATTTCGATGACTGTTAATCCGTTTTTTGCTCCTGCTGTATAGGCACAGGGAGCACCTCCATTTTGAACAAGATTCAGGCAAAGGCTTAATGTCGGTAAAACGTTGCGATGCAAACGCATTACCATCATTATGAATTTGAGATATGTCGCTATTATAGTTATCCACAACGCTAAATCACTAATTATCAATGCAAAAATAACATTCTCCCCGATTTCCCGCAAATTTATTTTAATGGAGAGTTGAAAGAGGAAAGATGAAAAAGCAAAAAGCTCCCCTCATTCTTCTCTATTTTCTTATTTATCCATTTTAACACCATCATTACGCGTAAACTATAAAATTTAGTTAAAACTACTCGATTTAGTTTGATAACTAAAATATTTAGTTTAAATTTGCAATTGAAACATTATTGGCTATCATGAAGCTTTAGTTTTACAATAAATTATTCCTATTCGATAAAAAAGATGAGGTGACAAATGTACAAGCCTCTGTTACCTATACAAATCTTTTATCGGGCACCAATAACAAATAAAATGCGCCTTATTAGGGTGTTCCTATAATTGACATGTTTTACCTAATTTACGAGTTTTAAACTTTAAAGAAATATCAATCATGAAAGGATTAACTGACAAAGAAGAAGAATTGATGCACTTTTTTTGGGCACATGGTCCATTGTTTGTTAAGCAAATAGTAGAAAAGTTCCCTGAACCTAAACCTCATTTCAATACGATATCAACGTTCGTTAGGGCATTGGAACAAAAAGGCTATGTGGGGCATGAACAATATGGTAACACGTATCTCTATCATGCCGTTGTCAGTCGTGAGGAATATAGCCGCAAGACACTCCGCTCAGTCATGAGCCGATATTTCGACAATTCACTCCCCGGAATTGTCAGCGCACTATTCAAAGATGAAAATCTCAGCGATGACGAAATCAAAGAATTGATACAACAAGTCAGAAACAATAACAGCAAATAAATCATCATGGGAACAATCTTTGCATACTCAATAGGGATATCTCTCCCTATCATTCTCATGTGGGCGATATACAAAACATTGCTTGCTCACACCACGTTGCATCGTTTTAATCGCATGGTGTTACTCTCCATCTATGCCACTGCGCTACTAATAATTCCCCTATTGCAATCCATCCCCTCACTCGCTCTCAGTGATACTAACTCTATTATCTCAGTTAGTGACATAACAGCAACAATTGCCCATGAACAACAAACAGATAAATCAGCAGGAATACCCATATTGCCAATTCTGCTTGACTTGTATATCATTGGAGCTATTGCATT